>CAZLMR010000008.1:6310-16165 GCA_964560575.1 uncultured Methanomassiliicoccales archaeon
CCAGAGGATGTTCAGGGACCTCGTGAAGACGTGCGAGGACAGACCCCAGATGATTCCGATCCTGGGGGATGCGACGAAACCCGGGGAGTACTCCATGTTCGCCGACTCTGTGGACGTGGTGTACCAGGACGTGGCCCAGAAGAGGCAGGCGGACATCATCTGCGACAACATGGACGCCTTCGATGCGAGATTCGGGATGGTCGCCGTCAAGGCACGCTCCGAGGATGTGACTGCCGCGCCGGAGAGGGTGTTCGAGGAGACCGAGGCGCACATACGCGAGAGAGGATTCAGGATCGTGGACGCCCGCTCCCTCGAGCCGTTCGAGAAGGCACACGAGATGATCGTGTTCGAGAGGCAGTGACATGAGGACCGCTTACGCCGTCGCCTTCTCGGGCGACCGCTTCCTGATGGTCTGGCACAGGCGCCGCAACGGCTGGGAGATGCCGGGAGGGCACGTCGAGGAGGGGGAGACCTCCGCCCAGGCGGCCGCCCGGGAGTTCCTGGAGGAGGCCGGGTACGAGATCGAGATCATGGAGACCCGGGACATCGGGTACTGCGACGTCTGTGCGGCGGTTCTGGGGACGAAGGTGAGGGACGATTGCGAGATGGAGTCCCGCCTGTTCTCGGAACTGCCGGAGCAGCTCTCCTTCGACCGCGAGGAGTATCTGGACACCGTGCCATGGGCCAGGTCCGTGGTCGAGGCCCGCGTTGGACGGGGGTCCGACGGGGACGGGGCGAACCATCGATGAAATCTGTCGCGCGCGTCCGCGCCCGAATAAGACCTTTTAAATACTGTATCCGCATCGCAAACCTCAGCCTCGCCGCCTAGGATATGATTCGGAGGATCAGACTATGGCAAGAATGCACACAAGAAGGAAGGGCAAATCCTGCTCGAAACGCCCCATGATTTCCGAGAATCCCGCTTGGGTTCCTCTCAACGCCACCGAGATCGAGGACCTGATCGTGAAACTCGCGAAGGACGGAATGATCTCCGCCAGGATCGGACTTGTTCTCAGGGACCAGTACGGTGTCCCCAACGTCAAGCTCGCCACCGGCAAGACCATCACCCAGATCATGGAGGAGAAGGGAGTCGCAGGATCCCTCCCCGAGGACCTGGCCAACCTCATGAGGCGCGCCATCGACCTGAACGTCCACCTCAGGGACAACAAGGGAGATGTCTCCAACAAGAGGGGTCTCAACATGATCGAGGCAAAGATCAGGAGGCTCGAGCGCTACTACAAGAGGAACGGCGTCCTTCCCGCAGACTGGAAGTACAGTCTCAGCAACGCGGAACTCATGCTCAAGTGAGTCCAATGGAGGACAAGGTACCTTCAAAACT
The DNA here is from genome assembly GCA_964560575.1 of uncultured Methanomassiliicoccales archaeon. Taxonomy (GTDB): domain Archaea; phylum Thermoplasmatota; class Thermoplasmata; order Methanomassiliicoccales; family Methanomethylophilaceae; genus Methanoprimaticola. The sequence continues at coordinate 7,650 of CAZLMR010000008.1, forward strand.
TCTTACCACCCTTTCTAAAGCCGCGGACATCATCCGCGGCCATGACTTCGTCCAGGTGTACTCCCATTACGATGCCGACGGCGTCTCATCGGCCGCCATCCTGGCCAAGACGCTGCTCAGGGCCGGGAAGGAGTTCAGGGTCACGCTGTTCACGACCCTGAACGACTACAACATGGACGTCATCCGCAACACCAAGGCGGACTGCATAATACTCTCCGACCTCGGTGCATCGTACATCGACCAGCTCGATGAGCTCAGCCAGGACGTCGTGGTGCTCGACCACCACACCATCATCTCCGACGCGAAGAGGATCTGCTACGCCAATCCCCATCTCTACGGGATCGACGGCATGACCTCCGGATGCGGTGCGACCATGTGCCTGCTGTTCGCTGTCACCATGGATGAGAACAACTGGGACCTCGTGCAGATAGCCTTCGCGGGCATTGCCGGCGACAGGCAGCACATAAACGGCCTCTCTGGTCTGAACACATACCTCCTGGAGGAGGGGACCAAGAGAGGCTACATAGAGAGAATGCAGGGTTCGCTCATCCCTTCCGGGGACCTTCAGACGGAGCTGTTCCTGATAACAGACCCCTACATCCGCGGAGTGAGCGGAAGCGTCGAGGGTGTCGCCAAACTGATGTCCGACGCCGGGATCGAGAACGGGAAGACGTTCATGGACCTGACGGAGGAAGAGCGCAGGAGGCTCTCATCCCTCATCGCCATCAAACTCACGGAACAGGGCGTCCAGCTCTCGTCCATGAACGAGATCGCCAGGGACAGGTACTACCTGAAAGGAATGAAGATGGATGCGGAATACCTGTCCGCCATCCTCAACAACTGCGGACGCTCCGGCATAGGTGGCATCGGCATCGCCGCCGGAATGGGCGACGAGAGATGCATACAGGAGGGCGCCAGGCAGAACCAGGAGTCCTCGAAGGCCGTCGTGGAGAGCATGGTCGAGCTCGACAGAAGAGGGCTGACGCAGATGGAGCACATACAATGGTTCGACTCCACAGACTCAGGATTCACCGGGATGCTCTGCGGCATTTCCATGCAGTCCATCGGCGACCACAACAAACCGACGATCGGCATGAACAAGTCCAACGACCCCGTCAACCTCTCGTCGAGGGGCATGTGGTGCCAGCTCGACAGGGGAGTCGACCTCGCGAAGGCGATGCGCGAAGCCTGCGCATCCGTGGGAGGCCAGGGCGGAGGGCACAAGATCGCCGCAGGCGGATCGGTGCCCCTCGACAAGGTGGACGAGTTCCTTCAGAACCTGGACAGGATCATCGGCGAGCAGATCGGCTCCGCCATGTGACCTCGACCTCGTCGGTCCTGAACCTCTGACGGACCGCGGTCTCGGACACGTCCATCCTGACACCCGAATTGTACATCTCCGCCCCGAGCCACGCGATCATAGCGCCGTTGTCCATGCAGAACCTGCGGTCGGGCACGTACATCTCCGCACCGCGGGCATGGGCCATATCAGCCACCATGTCCCTGAGACGGTTGTTCTGGGCCACGCCTCCGCCGAGGAGGACCTCGTCCTTCCCGATGTGGGCCATGGCCCTCTCCGTGACCTCCGTGAGCATCGCGAATGCCGTCTCCTGGACGGACAGGGCGATGTCCTCAAGAGGGACGCCCTTCTTCTGCAGCGCGACGGCGGCGGTCATCAGTCCGGAGAACGCCACGTCCATGCCCTTGACCGAGTAAGGCAGCGGATAGTACCTGTCCCCGTCCTTCGCCAGCTTCTCGAACACCGGGCCGGCGTAGAAGCCCATCCCGAGCTCCCTGCCCAACTTGTCCAGCATGTTGCCGACGCCTATGTCCTGGGTCTCGCCGAAGATCCTGTAGCGGCCCTCCGCGAACGCGATGACCTGCGTGTTCCCCCCAGAGGCGTACAGCAGGGCCGGATCGTCGCATCCGCATTGGGCGCGTCCGATCTCCACGTGGGCGACGCAGTGGTTCACACCCATGATCGGGACCCCCAACGCACACGACAGCGCCCTGGCGGCGGTTCCGGCGACACGAAGACACGGGCCCAGTCCGGGGCCCATCGAGAACGACACCAGGCCGACGTCGGAGAGGCTTATCCCGGCCTTGTCGACGGCCTGCCTGATGATCTTGGACACCAGATCGGAATGATGGTTCGCCGCCTCCCTGGGGTGGAGCCCACCCTCCTTGGGACGGAACATGTCGAGCTCGTTGGCGAGGACGTTGCATTCGTCATCCACGATGCCGACACCCAGTGTGTGGGCGGTCCCTTCGATCCCGAGTGTTATCATGAGACTCCCCAGACCTTTGCCGTATATGAAAGCGCGCTAAACCCTCCGCGTATGGATGATTATAAAAGATACTCGGAACCCATAGGTCTTATACACTTGTTTGATGTGTGTTTACAGCGTTAAACATCCATTTGTACAATCATTCTCTCTATATTCCGATATCATGGTCCGTATTGTTCCGTTGGTCGAGCCAAAAGATATAAGAACAGGAAGGATATCATGCCCTATGCTGGGCTCGTGGTCTAGGGGTTATGACGTCGCCTTGACATGGCGGAGGTCGCCGGTTCAAATCCGGCCGGGCCCACCAGCTTTTACCTTCCTAACTCGTGCGGTCGATTCTATTTTCCGCACTGGATGTTGATTTTATGTCAATTGTTGATACGATCGATAATATCTTCGTCGAGGCCAATCAAATCTGGTGGGTCTCTCTGATATGCCTTGCTGTTCTCGGCATATACTTCACCATCAGATTGAGAGGACTTCAGATTCTGAAGATCCGCGAGACATGCAAGCTCTCACTATCCGGAATCGGCGAAGGGAAGACGAAGAGGAGAGTCTCGTCATTCGAGGCCTTCTGCATAGGGATGGGCGCCCGTATCGGTGTAGGTAACATCGCGGGAGTTGCCACTGCGATTGTCACTGGAGGTCCGGGAGCTGTCTTCTGGATGTGGGGCTTTGCGATCATCGGCTCCGCCAGCAGTTTCATGGAGTCCACACTCGCTCAGGTCTTCAAGGAGAAGAAGAGCGACGGCCACTTCTATGGTGGACCTGCATATTACGCCTCGAAAGGATTCGGGAGCAGGAAGCTGGGCGTCTTCGTGGCCATCATGCTGATCCTCACATTCGGTATCGGATTCGTGGGGGTCCAGTCTACCAACGCCACATCAGCCCTCACCGGGGCCTTCGACTTCGAACACAACGATCTCGTCTTCGGACTGATCCTCACCATCGTTGCTGGAATCATCATCTTCGGTGGAATCAAGAGGGTTGCCAGATTCTCCACGAAGGTCGTTCCCGTCATGGCGGTCCTCTGGATCGTCTTCGCCATAATCGCCATCGCCTGCAACTGGGAGAACGTCGGCAATGCGTTCAAGATGATCTTCGAGTATGCGTTCGGTGCCCCCGCCCTGATCGGAGGAGGTATCGGTGCCGCGATCAACATCGGAATGCGCAGGGGAATCTTCTCCAACGAGGCCGGTCTTGGTTCCATCGCCAACATCGCTGCATCCGCTGACATCCCCCACCCGGCCAAGCAGGGTCTGATCCAGTCGTTCGGTGTCCTGGTCGACACAATCGTCGTCTGTAGCGTCACCGCCATCGTCATCCTTTCCTACGGAACATTCGATCAGATCTACGCTCTCAACCCTGCAGGAGGAGCCAACCTGGTTCAGGACGTCATCTCCACAAGCACAGTGTTCGGAGACGCTGCGAACTACATCATCGCATTCTTCATGCTGATCTTCGCGTTCACCAGCATCATCGGATACTACACGATGAGTGAGTCGAATGTCAGGTTCATCAAGGACAACAAGATGTTCATCAACGTCATCAGGATCATCGTCCTGATCACCATGCTCCTGTCCAGCCTTGTCAACACCGCGGTTCTCGATCACATCAGCGACACATTCAACGCTTTCATGGGACTGATCAACATCCTGATCATCGCTGCGCTGAGCAAGATCGTGTTCGCCGTGTACAAGGATTATCGTGAGCAGAAGGATGCCGGCATCGAAGAACCGGTGTTCCATCGCGACGTCCTGAAGGGTCTCAAACACACCGAAAACATTGATGAGTGGGAGTGATCCCCCGGGCCTTCGGGCCCGTAAACACCTTAACAACGGTTCTGGCCCGTCCAGGACACATTTTTGGTCACGGTCACATCAGAAGAGCGATGTTCTCGGAGATCACCGCATCGTCGTGCGCCTTGTAACCGAGGACGAACTCGATCTCGTCGCTGTGCTTCCCCTTGATCATCTTGAGGTCCGTGGAATCGTATCCGATGATCCCCTTGGCGATGACGACGCCGTTGCAGACGAGGTCCACGACATCGCCCTTGTTGAACCTGCCCTCCACATCCCTTATCCCCACAGGCAACAGGGACTTGTGGGCGAGGACGGCCCTCTGGGCGCCGTCATCGATGATCACCCTCCCGGACGAATGGGCGGACTTGATCCAGCGCCTCTTCTTGGATATGCCGGAGTTGGCCACGAATATCGTGCCTATGTCATCTCCTGTGCACGCCCTGTAGATGACCTGGTCCTCCTTGCTCAGAGCTATGATCATGCTGCATGCGGCGTCGTGGCAGACCTGCGCCGCGTTGAGCTTGGTCTTCATCCCGCCTGTGCCGATCCCCGACACCGAGTCCCCCGCCATGTGGCGGACATCCTCGATGCTGTAGACGACCGGGACGAGCTTGGCATCCGGATTGGACGTGGGATCGCTGTTGTACAGCCCCGCGACGTCGGATAGGATGACGAGCAGGTCGGCATCAGTTCTGCTGGCCACTATCGCCGAGAGCGTGTCATTGTCACCGAACTTGATCTCGCTGATGCACACGGCATCGTTCTCGTTGAAGATCGGCACGACGCCATTCTTCAGCAGGGACTCGATGGTGTTGTTCATGTTCACGGCCTCGGTCCTGTCGGAGTAGTTGTCCAGTGTCATCAGGACCTGTCCGACGATCATTCCGTGGCGCTGGAAGCACTCGCCCCATTCCTTCATCAGGATCCCCTGGCCTACGGCGGACGCCGCCTGCCTGATGGGTATCTCGTTGGGCTTGGGCTTCACCTTCATCGCCTTCAGACCGATGGCGATGGCTCCCGAGGAGACTATGAGCACCTCTATGCCCATGTCCCTCAGACGGGCCACCTGCTCCGCGACGGAGTCCATGAAGTCCCGGGATATGGACGTCTGATTCCTCATGATCGATGAGGACCCGATCTTGACCACCACCCTCCCGACCTCTCCGAGGAGGTCCTTCCTGGAGGCCATGTCACTCCCCTCTGTAGGGGTACGGGACGTTCGACGGGGTGTGCTTGAACGGTCTGCACCCCGGACCCACATAGTCCTTGACGACCTGACCGTTCCCTACAAGGACATACTTGTAGATCATCAGACCCTCCATCCCGACCGGTCCGCGGGCATGGATCTTGTTCGTGCTGATTCCGACCTCCGCACCCTTGCCGTACCTGTATCCGTCGGCGAACCTCGTGGATGCATTGACGAAAACGTCCGCCGAATCGACGGACCTGGCGAAGGCGGCCGCGCGCCTGACGTCCTTCGTGACGATCGCATCTGTATGATGGGAGCCGTGCGCGTTGATGAAGTCGACGGCCTCCTGCAGTGAACCGACGACCTTGACGGAGATTATGAGGTCCCCGTACTCGGTATCCCAATCCTCCGATGTCGCAGGGATGGCGTCGGTCATCCTGCACACCGCCTCGTCCCCTCTGACCTCCACACCGTTCGCCTCGTAGGCGGATACGATGCGCGGAACGAACGTATCGGCGATGGCCGAGTTGACCAGAAGGGTCTCCGTGGCGTTGCAGACTGCGGGATACTGGATCTTGGAGTCCAGAGCGACCTCGACCGCCATGTCCTGGTCGGCGAACTCATCGACGTAGACATGGCACACGCCTGCGGCATGACCGAGGACGGGTATCCTGGTGTTCTCCTGGATGTAGCGCACGAACTCGTTGGATCCTCTGGGGATGAGCAGATCGATGTACCTGTCAAGGTCCAGGATGACGTTGATGTCCGCCCTCGTCTCGAGGAGGACGAAAGCATCGGCCGGGACCCCTGCCGTCGAGGCGGCGTCCCTCAGGATCGTGAACAGAACGCGGATCGAGTTCGCGACCTCCCTCCCGCCCTTGAACGCCACCGCGTTTCCGGACTTGAGACATAGGGACATGATCTGAGGGACCACGTCGGGACGGGACTCGAATATCATCCCGAGCATCCCGATGGGACAGCGGATCTGGTACAGGGTGAGACCGTCGTCCAGGTCGAGCGCGGACATCTGCTCCCCGACGGGATCCGCAAGGCCTATGACGTCGTTGATGCCCGCTATCATCCCGTCTATCTTCGATCCGTCGATCTTCAGCCTCTTGTACATCGATCCGGATATCTCGCCGCTGTCGAGCATCACCTTCGCAGCCTCCAGATCCCTGGCGTTGGCTTCGAGGATCTGCTCACGCGACGAGTCCAGGGCTTGCGCCATGGCACCCAGCGCCCTGTCCTTGACCTCCGTGGACAACACGGACAGTTCTATCGATGCTGATTTAGCCTTCTTGATATCCGATACGACGTCAGACATTGTACCGACCCGTAATCGCCGATGACAATAATAATTACGCGTACACGCGAACAATCTTTTTATAGAGTGAGAAGTTGGGGAATCCTGAGCCGAGGTAGCCAAGCCCGGTATGGCGGCGGTCTCGAAAACCGCTGGAGTAATCCTCGGGAGTTCGAATCTCTCCCTCGGCGCCATTCCTTTCATTCTCATCCAGTTTCCATCCTTACTTACAATCATCGCCGAATCTATGTGAACTGAGGGTACACTACTTTTCGAAAAGGAAAACTAGTTTTTTCACTACTTTTCGAAATAAAAAAGTAGTAATTTTACTATTTTTGGAAACGGAAAAATAGATTACTCTCAATTGGGATCTACTCTCATGGAAAGGAAGATCACCGCTTTGCTGCAGAAATGGAAGGACAGTGGTGATGAGACCGCCCTCATGGTCAAAGGAGCCAGGCAGGTCGGGAAGACATACATCATCGACGAGTTCGGGACCAGGAACTATGATTATTATCTGAAGATTGATCTTAGGGATGAGAGAATTGATGACGATTTCTGGACGGGGAAACAGACTGAGCTCATCCAGAGGATCACATTGAGGTATCCGGAATTCCGTGTCGTAAAGGGAAAGTCCTTCTGTTCCTCGATGAGATACAAGACTGTCCCGCCGCCATATCCGCCCTGAAGGCGCTGTCCAAGGACAGAGCACTCGATGTCATCTGCTCCGGATCATTCCTAGGCCTGTATGAGAAATCACCCAAAAGATACCCTGTAGGCTACGTGCACGAGATCACGATGCATCCCATGGATTTCGAGGAATACCTGTGGGCACTTGGACTGTCACACGAACAGACCGAAAGCATAGGAAGGCATGTCCGCGAGAGGGAACCGTTCGACCCGCCCGTCCTCCATACAATAGAGACATACTACCGTCAATACCTCATCGTGGGAGGGATGCCGCTGCCGGTACTGAGATCGGTGACCTCCGTCAACGCCGGGGATTACATGGACGCGCAGGATGACATCATCAACGGATACGAGCAGGACATCCTGGCCTATGCGGAGGACACGAAGGATGATGTCTTGAAGCTCCTGAGATTGGTCCCGACGGAGCTGGGTAAGACCAACAAGCGCCTCAGATTCAAGGACATAGACAACGAGGAGAACAGGGGCATCAGAGAATACAGGGAACCGATAGATTGGATAGAGGGCTCCAGAATCGTCACCGTATGCCGCAGACTGTCGGCGATCGAGCGCCCGCTGAGAAGGAACTCCAGGGAGAGCATGCTGAAGATGTACATGGTGGACACCGGACTCCTCGTGAGGATGTACGGCGGCGGCACTGTGGAGGCGATGATGAGAAAAGACCTGTCGATCAATGAAGGTGCCATCGGCGAGAACTCAGTCTGTCAGATGCTCACAGCATGCGGCATCGACCCGTTCTACTATGAAGTGGACAAGGAGGTGGAGGTGGACTTCATCGCCGAGATCGGATCGGAGATATTCGCCATCGAAGTGAAGACCGGGAAGAAACGCCGTGCGAGATCGCTCAAAAAGATGATGGAGATGGATGCGGGCAGAAACATAAGCAGATGGGTCAAATTCGAGTGCGGCAACATCACGCTGACCGAGGATGGTGTGGAACATTATCCTCTGTTCTGCGCAGCATTCGCCGGACTGCTGACATCGGAGGCAGAGATGCACCTGACGAGGGCTGACCACGATCTGGTCATCTGAAACGAAACAGGGAAAAGTCGTTTGCAGATATCCCGATTATGAACGACAGCTCGAAGTTCTGGACCGCAGTGGTGGTGTCGACCGCCCTCATCCTGCTGGATGTGGCACTGATCCTGACGTCGGCGATACCAATGTGGCTATTCTGGGTGATCCTGGCGGTCTCGATCGTCCTCATGTTCGTGCCGATCCTGTCG
>CAZLMR010000009.1:0-15379 GCA_964560575.1 uncultured Methanomassiliicoccales archaeon
AGCGATCTTCGCGTCCGCGTCAGCGTTGATCTTGGCGATCTCCGCATCGGCCTCCGCCTTGATGGCGGCGACCCTCTCATCAGCGGACCTGATGATCTCCTGAGTCACGTTAGCTAGTGCCATGAGATTACCTCGCGGCCTGCTTACATGTTAGCCATGACGAAGATACCGAGGATAGCGACGACCAGTCCGAAGATGACGATGGTCTCAGGCAGAACCATGAAGATCATAGCCTTTCCGAAGAGAGACTGGTCCTCTGTGATGGCTCCGACTGCGGCGGCTCCGACATCTTTCTCGGCCATACCGGCTCCGAGACCGGTGAGTCCGACAGCGAGTCCAGCTCCGATAGCGATGAGTCCAATTCCTGTGTCTACCATTTATTTACACCTCTGTGGTTGATTTTTCTCTGGAAACGGTTTTCTCACGTTTGATTTTGAGCGGGGCGTACTCGACTCCTCCACCCTCGTAGAACTTCTGCATGAGCTCCACGAACTGCAACCTGAGTCCGTGCAGACCCGCGGACAGAATGGCCAGGGTCCAGATCATCAGGTGCATAAATGCCAGCAGCAGGATGGCGATGATCAGCATCACGGGGCCGGATGTCTCGATGGCTCCCGTTTCAGGGATGTACGTCACTCCTGCGATCATCCCGAGCCCGATGTAGTTGAAAGCCAGTGCCATTCCGGCCTTGGACATTCCGATGGCTGCGAGACGAGTGTATGAAAGGATGTTTCCGACAATTCCGGGCAGCTCCAGAATCGACTGGATTCCCTCGTGCTTGATGTTCATGGCCACCTCGATGACTATGAACACGATACCCAGCACGAGCGGGATCATGATCTGGTCCATTCCCCACTGGTAGATGAGAAGCATCGCCAGGGCGAAACAGACGAGGACGATTCCCAGGAATCCGAAGATCCATCCACCCTTCTCCTTGAAGGCGTGGCCGAATCCCTCCTGCATGGTCTTGTTGTAGAGAGCGCAGAGGTATCCGATCATCAGGTGGACGATACCGATGTAGACGGCCAGTTTGAGCTGGACACCGATCCACTCGGCTCCGATCTTGCTCACACCGTGACCTCCGGGCAGGATACCCTCGAAGATCTCGGGCAGGTGGTCCAGTCCGAACAGCATCTGCCATGTGAACGTGATTCCGTCGTCGGTGATTCCGACAAAGTGCATTCCCAGACATTCTCCGAAGAAGAAGAATCCGAAGATGAATGCCCAGATTCCGCCGAAGAAAAGGACCGTCGCGATTGCGCGCCAGTCTTTGTGGTGCGTGACTTTGAGTCCGTACGCACCCAGGATGATGAACGGGATAGCGTATCCCACATCTCCGACCATCAGTCCGAAGAACATGGGAAGGAAGATAGCGATCAGGATGGAAGGGTCAATCTCCTGATACTTCGGCACCGACACGAGCTTTGTCGGATACTCGAACTCCTTCACCACTCTTCCATTGTTGAACTTAGTCGGAGCGGTCTTGAATCTCTCCTCAGCCTCCTCGACCTCGTGCATGGACCTGCCGCGGGTCTCCTGGATCTCTACATAGATGCCTTCGACCATGGCCTCCAGCTGTTCTTTCACGCTGTCGGCCTTCTTGGCGGGTACCCACGCGTCGGCGACGAAGGAATACTCGCTGTTCGCGATCCTTACGGGGATCTCTCCCTTCTGGACCTGGATGGACAGCTCCTCGTCGGAAGCGCTGAGGAAGTCTTTGTGTTTCTCAAAAAGATTCCCGATCTCTTTCGTGACATTCTCCATCTCGGCGTTGGCGGCCTCGATCTCGCGGTCAGTCGCCGCGAGGGCGCTGATCGCCGACCCGGTCCCCTCGGGGACCTGGATCTCGGAGAATCCGTGCTCGGAGAGGATGGACTGGACCTTGTCCTTATCCTCCGTCTTCATGAACACGGCCACCACGTTGCCCTTCTTCTTGTCGAAGGAGGCGAAGATCTCGCAGTCCACACCGGAAAGGGCGGCTGTGGGATCCTCAGCAACGGTTCCGACCATCGAGACGATGCTCCTGTATCCGGAGTACATCTCGAGGTCTACGGGTATGTCGGAAAGAAGCTCAAGACTCTTCTTCTTAGCGTTTAGCTCGGTGATTCTCTGATTGAGATCATTCCTCTTGTCGATGACGGAGTTGACCTCCTTCTCGACAAGTTCGACGCTGTCAGATGATATCTTGCTCTTGATTTCGTCCTCGGAAACGGCCTCGGTCTTCAATTTCTTGGAGATACCGAGTTCCTTCTCCATCGCACGCACCTTCAGCAGCCTCTCGGATGCTTTGGGAGAGTACGGACGGGGGGTTCCCAAGGTGAAACCCTCATCCGCGTCGACGGTCTGATCGATCAGGTGGATACTCCCCACTTTGTACAGGGCCTCGATGGCCTCGTCCATATGGGATTTGGTACCCACGATCACAATCCTACTCATCGACTCAGGAAGTGACATTTAGGGTCCTCTCGATTTCTTTGTTGAGATAGTCTCTAACTTCCTGCATTCTAGCCTCGGATTTGGAGGCGATGCCTGCCGCGGTCTTGTTGCCCTCGGCGAGCAGCTCGTCGCGTTTGGCGGCGAGGGTCTCCATCTCTTTGGCTACGGCGGACTCGTAAGAGCTGCGCATCTGAGCCTCAGCGTCCTGAATCTTCTTCACAGAATCTCTGCGAGCCTCAGCGATTGCGGACTTCTTGTCTGCCTCGGCCTGTGCGACCTTGGCATCCGCGTCCGCCTCCGCTTTCTTTATTTCCGAAAGTATGTCAGTTCGGCTCAAATTAACACTCCCCGACCCTGCTATCGTATCCTGGGAGGGGTACTTAACTGTAATCCCGTCCTTTATAATAGAAGGAAACGAGGTTGCGCAGCTGGGACTGCGGATTCCGGAGGTCAGAATTCCTTCGACGGATGGAATTCGCGGAGAACTATGTCGGTTTCGTCGAGCAGGCTCCTGGATAGATCGTCGACATACCCCTCGTCGTACACGATTTCCTTTATACCGGCGTTAATGAGAATCTTGGCACACATCGAGCAGGGGAATGTGGTGGTGTAGATCGTGGCGCCGTTGACGCTCACACCGAAGTATGCGGCCTGGGTGACCGCGTTCTGCTCCGCATGCACCCCGCGGCACAGTTCGTGCCTAGTGCCAGACGGGACATTCATCTGCACCCTTATGCATCCGAGCTCCTCGCAGTGACGCGTCCCACGGGGGGATCCGTTGTATCCTGTGGAGAGGACCCTCTTGTCCTTGACTATGACCGCGCCGACCTTCCTCCTGAGACAGGTGGATCTCGTGGATACCAGGCGTGCCATCTCCATGAAGTATTCGTCGGTGCTGGGTCTTTCCATGATTGGGATAACGCCGTCGCCGTATATGGATATGACCCACGTCTAGGACATCGGATTCTTCGAAACTGTCTTTAACGATGTATCTCATGCGCAGCATCGTGAACAGGGCTGATAGGAACCTTCTGATCTCCGTGGGGATCATAATCGTCATTTTCGTGGGAGGTTACGCCAGTCTTGTCGCCTACACCGGTTTCACGTCGCCCTTCAGCATCGTGATGTCCCAGAGCATGCAGCACGATCCGGACCAGTCGGAGATCGGAAGCATCGACACCGGCGACATAGTCATCGTGATGGACCCTTCCAAGGCGGAGATCCAGAGCTATGTCGACGGGACCAAGAGCGGATACGAGTCCTTCGGAGACTACGGATCGGTCATCATCTACAACAGGGGAGGCAATCAGAACCCTGTGATCCATCGTGCGATAATATGGCTGGAGTACAACCCTGCCAACGATACATGGAGCGCGCCGAGCCTCCAGGGTTATGAGGGGACATGGTACTATCAGTACATCGACGAGATGGGTAACGTCCAGATCAACAACTCGGATTGGAACAACATCCGCGGCACCCTCTACTTCGAAGACATAACGGCATCCGAGAAGGATGTGAGCATCTCACTGGACAACCTCCAGAAGAAGAGCGGGTTCCTGACCCTGGGGGACAACCCCAAGACGAACCTCAACTTCGACCAGGAATCGTCCATAATCGACCATGCCATCGGATATGAGGACATAAGGTCCGTCCCGGTGCTGGAGATCCCATGGCTGGGCACAATCAAGATACTGGTCAACGGAGGGGAGAACCTGGAGGATGTGCCCAACAGCCTTCCGTCGCTGATCATGCTGTTCGTCACCGTGTTCGGATTCCTGATGCTGATAGATACGGTCTCCCTGTTCAGGAACAAGGCTCTCCTGGATGAGAGATTGAGCAGGGTGAACCGCTGGAAGCGGTGAAGCCCCCCACCCCTTCATTTCCACTGGAACTCCGAAAAGGGATATGTGCTATTCTCCGAGGATCTGGGATGACCGATCGGAGGACCGTGAATCCCCATGGAACCTAACGATTCCGAATGCAATATGATAGAAATGACAGGATTCCATCGGAAAACGATGGAGAATCGCCGTTTACGGCGGCGCGAAAAATTTCAAGGATGATCCGAAGGCCGATGTCCACTGCAGACGATGATAGACGACCCTCACATCAGGGTCGTCTGCTTCCTGTCCTTCATGACCTTGAAGATCTCATCGTTCTTGATCATCGAGACGATCTCCTTGGGAGTGCTCAGTTCGATCTCCTTCGTACGACCGGCCCTTCCGAAGGACTTGACCCTTGCATGGATGATGCCCAGCATATCCAGTTCGGAGATCAGACCGGCGACCCTTCTCTGGGTGAGTACGGACTGACCGATGGATTCGCAGAGGAACTTGTACATCGAATAAACATCGCCCGTGGTCATGGTGGTCATGTCGTTCTCGGTGTTCCTGATGATGCTCATGAGTACGATCTTGGATTGGATCGTGAGCGTCTTCACGACCTCCGATACAGCATCGAGCTCTATCTTGTTCTTGGCATAGCGGACATGAGCGCCTGTGACCTTGCTGTCACCGTTCCTCTCTGCGAAATCCGCTGCGAGTCTCAGAAGATCGAGCGCTCTTCTCGCATCACCCATCTCCTGTGCTGACAGAGCGGCACAGTACGGGATGACATCGTCATCGAGAACCCCGTCATCGAACGCATCCCTCGCTCTGGCCATGAGGATGTCCTGGAGCTGTTCGACGTTGTACGGAGGGAAGATGATCTTCTCCTCTCCGAGCCTGCTCTTGACCCTCTGTCCGAGAAGCTCTGTGAAGTTCACATTGTTGGTGATGCCTATGATCGAGACCTTGGAGTTCTGAAGGATCTCGTTTATGGTCGTCAGGAAATAGAAGATGTCATCACCGTTCTTCTGGAACGATCTGTCGATCTCATCCAGGACGATGATGAAGACCTTGTCCTGTTTGTCGATGTAATCCGTGAGCTCGGCGAGGATCTTGTCGAGGCTCCATCCTGTGAACGGGATCCTCTTGCTCGGATCGGTGATGATCTGATTGGAGATGTTGTACAAGATCCCGTATGTGGTGTCGACGACCTCGCAGTTGACGTAGATGTAGCAGCAGTTCTGCTGATTCTCATCCGCCTTCCTGAGCTCCTTTCCTACGAAGTTCATCACAGCCGTCTTCCCTGTTCCGGTCTTTCCGAAGATGAGGATGTTGGACGGTTTGTCCTTGTTGAGAGCCGGAGCGATGATCTCGACGATCTCGTTGATCTTGTCCATCCTATGCGGAAGGTTATCAGGGATGTACGACGATTGGAGAATCTTCTTGTTTTTCACAATGACATTTCTCTTCTCCATGAACTGAGTGAAGATGTTCGGTTCTGTCGTGTGCATCCCTCCGTATCTCCATCGGAAAATACCGCTTTCCGATTTTCTTTCCACTGTATCTGGGAGTCCGATATAATGGTTTCCAGATTCCCGACTCTCTTCTTGGTTGCTACGTGATTCGGATTATCGATATGGTCTATACTAGAAATACTATTTATCTATATCCTTTGACATTAGATTTTCAATATCAGTCCTTAGTCTGCAGTGGAATCTTCGTTCTTCGGGAAAAGTCCGGTATGCATTCTTCGCTCATCGCTCCGATTTTATATCACATACGGATTTACACACCCAAACACAGGAGTGTCAAATCAATGAAAGGTTGGCTCGTCATCGCTGCATGCATCATAGGAATCGCTGCTTTCATCGGTATCCTCATCGCCGTGGGATCCTGAGATAAACCCTCATACCTTTTTTCCCAGTTCCAGTGGAAATGAAGGGGTGGGGGGCTCTGTGACTGAGACTCCACACCCATCCTTTATACCATGTTCCAGAGAAACGTCTGGACATGAATGGAATCAGCAGATACACTGTACTCGGAGTGTCCGTACTGCTCATCGCAGGCGTCTTCCTGTTCTTCTCGGACACGGACAACATCAGATACGATCACACAGGGATAGTCAGCGACGTGAGGGAGAGCACAAACGGCTACACGTTCCATCTGCACGATTCGGATAGGAACGACATCCGCTGCTTCTCCTATGAGGAACCTGTGGAGATGGGATACTATGCCGTCTCCGGCGAGTTCTCCGACGACGGGAATATATTCTTCGTGTCCACACTCAGGAACCTCGACATAGATCCGCTGCCGAATATGATGATAAAATACGCAGTACCTATAACCATTATTTATATCCCAGAATTACTGGCGTGAAATGTAATCATGTTCGTAGCTGTCGACGACACGGATTCCATGAACGGAAACTGTACGACGTTTCTGGCGACGGAGATCATAAGGGAATTCCCCGAACTGGATCTCATAGGGAATCCGAGGCTCGTTCGACTGAATCCGGCCACTCCTTGGAAGACCAGGGGCAACGGTGCACTTGTTATGAGGTTCGGGAAGGGATCCGGGCCCAGGAGGTTCATCGGCAACATAGGCGGTCGGGACATCTTCTGCTACGACCGCTGCACATCATTCGAACCGGACCCGGATGAGATGAGGGCTAGGATCATACCGCATATCCTCGAACATCATGAGAGCGATGCCAATCCCGGCCTTCTCATATCCCGCGTCAAACCTTCCCAGTCGTTCTACTGGAGAGGCGTCAGGACGATAATGGACCGTGACGAGATAGACGGGGAGATCGGGCGGATCGGAGGCATCACATACACAATCGGCAACGGTCGCGGTCTCATCGGTTGCACCTGCGGCATGGCATGGAGGCCGAGGGACACGACATTCGAGCTCCTTACGTATAGGCCGGAATCCAGATGGGGCACTCAGAGGGTGTTCGATCCGGACACCATAGCAGAGGTGGAGCATTCGATCCCGACGACGTTCAACAGCTGGGAGGATCGCACATCCAAGGTCGCCATGGTTCCCTCCACTCCCTGTCCGGTCATGTACGGTCTCCGTGGTGATGTCGAATCGGATCTCATCAGGGGATTCGGGATCATAAGGACCGAGCCGATCGACAGATGGGTCATCTTCCTGACGAACCAGGGTACCGATGACCACATCATCCACAATCCCAGGGAACTCGTCCCGAACCGCTCGTACTCCATCCGCGGTACGGTGTCCTCCAAGACGAGGCACATCGAGGGCGGACACGTGTTCTTCGAACTGGAGACGAGGTTCGGCGACATCACATGCGGCGCCTATGAACCCTCCAAAGAGTTCCGCTTCATGGTGGACTGGCTGTGCAAGGGTGATGAGATCGAGGTCCTGGGGGAGCTCAGGGAGGATCCGTGCACCCTCAATATAGAGAAGATACATGTGATAGCGACCGTGGACGAGTTCAGGAAGGTCTCCAATCCCATATGTCCCATATGCTCCCGCACCATGAAGTCGACGGGAAGCGGCAAGAAGTTCAAGTGCAAGAAGTGCGGGACGAAGTCGCATCAACCTGTGATGCAGCCCGTCAGGAGGCAGGTCGTCCCGGGATGGTACGAGCCTCCGACGGCAGCCAGGAGACATCTTTCCAAACCCCTGAAGCGCATGGGTGCGGTCCAACCTGTTGAGTTCGTCAATGGTCGTAGTCAATAATCGACACTCTTTTATATGAACCCCCTTATCAGCACCTAGAAGGGGATTCCCATGGATGAGGCAGTCATTCTCAGCGCAGTAAGAACACCCATAGGAAAATACGGAAAGGCCATCTCCGGATTCAAGGCGACCGATCTCGGTGCCATGGTTGTCAAGGAGGCCGTCAGCAGAGCCGGTCTTCAGCCGACCGACATCGAGGAGTGCATCATGGGTAACGTCATCGGTGCGGGACTCGGACAGAACCCTGCTAGGCAGGCGGCCATCGGTGCGGGCCTTCCGGTAGAGATAGGATCCTTCACAGTCAATGCCGTCTGCGGTTCCGGACTCAAAGCCGCGATGCTCGCCTCCGATGCCATCAAGGCAGGGGAGTACAACGTCCTTGCCGTCGGAGGTATGGAGAGCATGTCACAGGCACCCTATCTCCTCCCAGGAGCCAGGTGGGGATTCAGGATGAACGATCAGCCCGCTGTGGACTCCATGGTCCATGACGGACTCTGGGATATCTTCAACAACCAGCACATGGGATTCACAGGCGAGATCGTGGCCGAGAGGTTCAACGTCACGAGGGAGGATGCCGATCAGCTGTCCGTGGAATCCCACCAGAAGGCCGCGGCGGCCATCAAGGCAGGGAAGTTCAAGGACGAGATCCTTCCGATCACCATTCCCAACAAGAAAGGGGACATAATCTTCGACACCGACGAGGGAGTCAGGGAGGACTCCACCATGGAGTCTCTCGGCAAGCTCAAGCCCGTATTCAAGAAGGATGGAATCGTCACAGCGGGGAACTCCTCTCAGCTCAGCGACGGAGCGTCCTCTCTGGTCATCGCGTCCAGAAAGTGGGCCGAGGAGCACGGCATCAAGCCTCTGGCATCCATCGTGGCCTATGGCGAGAGGGGAGTCAAGCCCGAGTACATCATGGAGGCTCCCATCCCGACCACACAGCACGTCCTTAAGAAGGCCGGTATGACCATCGACGACATCGACCTCTTCGAGCACAACGAGGCCTTCGCCAGCGCATCCTGTGCGGTCAAGAAGGAGCTCAACGTTCCCGATGAGATCTTCAATGTCAACGGAGGAGCGGTCGCTCTCGGACACCCGATCGGATGCTCCGGTGCACGTGTGCTCACGACGCTGCTGTACGCCATGAAGGACAGGAACAAGGAGACTGGACTGGCCACCTTGTGCCTCGGCGGCGGAAATGCGGTCACTATGATCGTCCGCAGCGAGTGATAACGGTTAAACAAACCATTTCCATAAACCATTTACATTTTAGCAATTAATTTGTACGGACGATCATATCCGGACATCACGCATCCGTTCGAACGCATCGGTGTCAGTCCTGTTCTATCATCATAAAAACAAAACGATTGTGATTTGAATATTCAAGTGTGTATTCGTAGTGATTTCTATACGATTCTCAATATGCGAATAGCAAGTCAACTATCCGATCCCGATATGGATGACCGATCAGCACTCATTAGATCCGGATGTGATCAGATGAGTAATCACATAGGATCCCAATGATCATCCAGCATATGGCATGATTGTCGGGATACATTTTCTGTTCCCATACGTGCGGATTGTCGTCTGCTTTTTCAGACAAAGATTTGAATGTCGTTTATGATTCCCACGGTATGAGAACCCTGGAAGAGACGCTTGAGATAGTCGAGAAGTCCCATGATGACATGGTCGAGACCATGATCGGCATGATATCCATCCCTGCCCTCGCACCTATCAACGGAGGCGACGGAGAGAGCAGGAAGGCCGACTATCTGCAAGGGAAGCTCACAGGATTCGATTCCGTTAGGAGGATCGATGTCCCGGACGATGTGGATCCGTCCGTGATGAGGTCCAACATCCTTGCCGTGAGGAACGGGAAGCTGAAGGGCACTGTGTGGGTGATGGCTCACATTGATGTCGTACCCGCGGGGGATCCGGAGCTGTGGGACAATCCTCCGTACGAGCCGGTCTTCAGGGACGGAAGGGTCTACGGAAGGGGGACGGAGGACAACGGCCAGTCCGTCATATCCTCGATGTTCGCATCCAGGGCCGTCATCGATCAGGAACTCAACGGCATGTCCCTGGGGATCGCATATGTGGCGGACGAGGAGACCACGAGTCTCAAGGGTATCAGATATCTGTTGGACCAGGGGATATTCACCGATGATGACATTATCATAGTCCCGGATTGGGGTTCCCCGGGAGGAGGCTTGGTCGAGGTCGCAGAGAAGAGCGTCCTCTGGTTGAAGGTGTCCGTCGAAGGCAAGACGTGTCACGGTTCCTCACCGCAGAGCGGTCTGAACGCTTATCGCGTCTCCACATACCTGTTGGCCGATCTGATGGACAGACTGCCTGAGAGATTCCCTGCCAGGGATGACATGTTCAGGCCTCCGGAATCCACATTCGAGCCCACAAAGAGGCCGGCCACCGTGGAGAACGTGAACACCATCCCCGGTCATGACGAGTTCTGCATGGACACGCGCATCCTTCCTTGCTACGACGTCGACGAGGTCCTGGGTTTCATCCGTTCGGTAGCATCCGAGCATGCCGAGAGGACGGGGGCTGCGATCTCTGTCGATATCATCCAATGCGAGCCCGCTGGAAGGGCCTCATCGACATCCACACTCGGATTCTCGGCACTCTGCGATGCTGTGGAGAGGGTTACAGGTAGCCGTCCCAGCGCTGTAGGCGTGGGCGGAGGCACATGCGCCAACTTCTTCAGGGTCGACGGTTTCAACGCATACGTCTGGCAGTGCGGCGGAGGGACGCTCCATGCACCGAACGAGTATGTGGAGATGTCCAATCTCATGACGGATGCGAAGGTGTTCGCCACGCTCTTCCATGATCTCTGTGTCGTTGGAAGGGAATGAAGGAAAAGTGGAGAAAATGTTTATCGGCGGGATCACTCGTCGTTGAACATACGGTCGATCATCCATTCCGTGTTGAACTTGATGATGTCGCCGTACTCCTGACCGTTGCAGACGAACGCGATCGGTTTGCCGATGGTGTGAGCGATCGACAGGGCGGCGCCTCCCTTGGCGTCGGTATCGATCTTGGTCAGGATGACAGCGTCGATCCCGACGGCGGCATCGAAGACCTTCGCCTGTTCGATGGCGTCGTTGCCGGCAAGGGAGTCCCCGACGAACACCTTGAGGTCCGGTTTGGCCACACGGACGATCTTTTTCATCTCCTCGATGAGGTTGTTGTTCGTCTGCATCCTTCCGGCCGTGTCGATGAGGACCACATCCTTCTTCTTGGACTTGGCGTGCTCGATCGCATCATAGGCTACGGCGGACGGATCCGCGTCATGGCCCTGTTTGACGATCTTGCAACCGAGCTTGTCCGCGTGGATTGTGAGCTGCTCTATCGCTCCGGCCCTGAATGTGTCGCATGCGGCCATCACGACGGTCAGTCCCTCGTTCTGGACACGGTTGGCGATCTTGGCGATCGCGGTGGTCTTACCTGTACCGTTGATTCCCACGAACATGATGACGGTGGGTCTCTCCTGTCCGGCGAGCCAGCCGTCGAAGTCGAACTCGTTGATCTTCAGGACATCCCTGACGGCATCCTTCACGGACATCTCGACGACCTGTTCCAGAGTGTAGGAGCGGTCGTACTTCCTGCCGACAAGGTTCTCGCGGACGCCCTTCTTGATCTCCTCGACCACCGGGTATGCGACATCAGCCTCCAGGAGGATGATCTCCAGCTCGTCCAGGATCTCGTCGAGCGGATCCTCCTTGATCCTCTTTCCTGAGTCGGAGACGATCGAGGACGAAGGCTCGGAGGGAGCGGCTCTCTTGGACTTCGCCTCCTGCTTCTCCTGTTTCCTGAGTTTGAGCATCTCCTTCCTGGAGAGCTTCGGTTCCTCCTTCGGAGGTTCGGGAACGGGTTCGGGCTGACTGGGAGCCTTCTCCGGCTCCTCTGCGGCCATTTCGGGCTCCACCCTGGTTTCGGGGACCTCGGGCTGCACAGGGGGTGCTTCCGGCACCGGTTCCGGTGCCTGGGGCTTCTGTTCGGGTTCCTCCTGCTTGTAGACCTTCTCCTCGTCGAGGTGCTTGTCGGCTTTGGAGAAGAGGTTCTTCATCTTGGATTTGAGGGACTCGAACATCTACACCACCCTTACTGCATCTGCTGCCCGGCGGCTGCCTGCCTGTTGGCGTATTCCTGCTGGACGGTCGTGGAGACAGTCGTGAGGGCGTTCTGGGCCTTGTTGAGGGCGTCGACGGACTTCTTCAGCGCCTCGTTGATCTCCGCGCTGTTGGCGTCCATGTAGTCGACGGACTCCGCGGCGTCCTTCTCGACGGATATGTTGGATCCGATGCCGACGATGACCTTCCTGTTCCCTGTGACCTGCACGGGGATGAAGGTGGAGGCGCCCACGGGCACGAGGATCTCGTCGCCCTCCTTGGCGTCCTTGAACGCCTTCAGGGCTGCGGTGGCCATGCCGACCTCGTCGAGGGAGACGCGGAGAAGCTGGACCTGACGGCTCAGGGCCTCGACCCTCTCCTTGTATGTCTCCATCACGGCGATTGCCTGACGGAGTTCGTTGTCGTCCACGTTCACTCACCGATCTGGTACTTGACGACGTGGTTGACGACCTGGTCCGCGGGGATCTCCTCGACGGATGTGATGTCGATCTGCCACCTCTTCAGCTTGTGCTTGCTTCCGATGGTGGACAGGGCCTTCTCCCTGACTGCTGCCTCATCCTCTGCGGCCATCTCGATGGAGAAGACCTGCCTCTGCCTGGGGTCTGCGTAGTTGCCGGTGACACGGAATGCTTTCATTTTGATTACCTGGATGCGGGATTCCCATCCCATTAATAAAGGTTGTCTTAAAAAGGGGCGCGTGCGTGTTATAGGGTGATGCCATCCCCGAGGGTCGGCGGACAGGAGGGATCCATGGTCCGATCCCAATGTGCCAGACGTCGGAAATCAGAACAGCTTCTTCTGGTTCTGCATCTCCGATGCGTAACCGAAATCGGCCATCTTCCTGCCTATCAGGAACACGGCGGCGAACTCCGGCACCTCGGTCTCACCCTCGAGGCTGAAGCGCTCCCCCTTCATCTCCAGGTCCGCGGGTCTGCGCATCGTGATCTTCACTGGATCGTCGGAGTACTCATCCGGGACGGCCATCTGCAGCGGGTCGAAGTCCGTCAGCTGGGCGCGGGTGATGGGGGTGACCCTCAGGCCGCTCTTGCCATGCACCGATCCGGGGAGACGGATCAGCCTCTTGATGTCGGCGGTGACGGGCTCGTCCACCTCTCCGGAGAGGCGGTAGGCCACATCCTCCTTCATGATCTTCACGAGCATCGTCTGAACGGAGGGGGACAGCACGGCCATCGTGTTCTTCTTGAACAGGACGCCCCGGTTCTTCCTCAGCTCCTCCTGGGCCTTCAACACGGTGGCGTTGCCGCTACCCTTGATGCTGGGGAACTCCCTCTTGATCTCCTTCACATCGGTGTCGCAGAAGACGTTGACCACATCCATCAGGCCGTTCCTCATCCTGAGCCTCCATCCGCCGGAGTCCTCCGAGGGGATCAGGCGGTCCTTGGCCACGTTGGTCCTCACCCCGGTCCCCGTGACCACCTGCGATGTCGCCACCCTGTTGTACGGGAAGACCCAGTCTATGTTCAGCCCTGTGCCTGTGATGTAGTCCACCAGCTCCCTCCTCTCGTGGGTTCCAAGGCCCATGACGTCTGGTGTGCGGACGTGGGCATGGTATCCCCTCCCGCCGGAGAACGTTATGTGGACCTGGTCCTCCGAGAACCCCAGGTCGCCTAGGAGGAACGAGTCCACCAGGTTGATCATCTCTGTCCTGATCTGCAGCAGCATCTCGGCATAGGTCATGCTCGCCGCCCCCTCCAGGTGGTCGGCGTCCAGGTCGAAGATGAGCTCCGCCCCCATCCACTCCTTCTCGTCCATCGTCGGCGCATCGGGCTTGCGGTAGTACGATGTCGAGTAGTAGCTGTGGGACGGAACCTGTCCCAGCATGAACCTGTGCAGCTCCTGGGGGCTGCCGAAGGACATGTGCCTCTGGACATAGGTCCTGTCGAAGAACATGAAACCGAACTCCCTGCGGGTGAACCTGTCCGGGAGTATCGGGGTGTTCACGCGGTAGTATTTCCTGAAGGCCTTCAGGAGGAAGCGGGCGTTGGAGTCCATCGTCCGCCTTCTAGGAAGGCCATCCTATTTAACGGGGGCGCAGGCCCGCCATGCCGCGCATGCCCCGTTCTTGACGAATGCCGGGTGCGTCCACTGAAATAGTAGTGCGGTTATCCGTTCAACATGGCAGAGAAGGTCCCGGTCTACGACAACCACATCCATATGAGCCCGTCCGGACGCAACGTCGATGCGCTCAGGGAGTTCGAGGCGGCCGGCGGCACGGGACTCACGCTCGTCACCCTCCCTCACAGGGAGGTGCCCATAACCTGCGGGGCGGACTTCGCCAGGTCGTACGAGGTCACATACGGTCTCGCTGAGATGGCAAGGGAGGCCACGGACCTGGAGATCAACATCGCCGTGGGGCCCTATCCGGTTCTGCTGGTGCATCTGGCCGAGGCATACGGTCTGCAGAGGGCGGAGGAGATGATGATCGAGGGTATGGAGGCCGCCGGAAGGGATGTGGCCGAGGGGCGCGCCGTCGCGCTCGGCGAGATAGGAAGGCCGCACTTCCCCGTTCCGCAGGACATCTGGGACGCATCCAACAGGATCCTCCTGAGGGGGATGGAGCTCGCCAGGGAGAACGACTGCCCGGTCATCATACACTGCGAGTCCGAGGCGGACACCGATTCCTCTCTCGCGGAGCTCGCCGACAGGGCGGGACTGGACAGGGGACTGGTGGTCAAGCACTCCTCGCCGCCGTGGGTGACGCCTGAGGAGACCCACGGGGTCATGCCGTCCATCCCGGCATCCAAGTCCAACATCAGGGAGGCCATCGGCAAGGGCACCGACCGTTTCATGATCGAGACGGACTATATCGACGACCCGGAGAAGCCGGGGGCGATCATGTCGGTGACGACGGTCCCGAAGAAGGTGAAGGCGTGGCTGGCCAACGGCCAGGTGCCGGAGGAGAGCATACACAGGATCTGCGGAGACATTCCGGACTCGCTTTACAAGAGGTGAATTGCAATGGACGCGGTCATAACATGCATCTACGACGAGGGTTCGCTGGAGGACACGCCGCTGATCGGGGCCAAGGGCTTCTCGGTCATGGTCGAGCGCGACGGGAGGAGGGTCCTGTTCGACACCGGTCTCAGGGACCGGTATCTGAAGCACAACATGGAGAACCTGGACATCGATCCGGAATCCATAGACGCCGTGGTGATATCCCAGGCCCATCCGGACAACAGCAGGGCCCTCAACGGGTTCCTGGACATGAGGGAGTCCCCGGTGGACGTGTATGCACCG
>CAZLMR010000010.1:0-15131 GCA_964560575.1 uncultured Methanomassiliicoccales archaeon
GGATGCTGATCTTCCACCTCGTGCTGATGAGCATGACCGCCGCCGTGCTCAGCGCGTAGCTCAGCATCATCACAGTGCATATCCTCGGGGCCCCGATGGCATACAGCAGGACCACCCCTAGGAGGTATGACAGCACGCCTCCGATCAGCGGCCTCGCCCTGTCCTCCCTGCGGACCACGTCCCCGTCGGTGTTCCCGCACCTAACAGAGTAATGATGGACGACCAGCACCGGGATCAGGGTCGCCGTCAGGATCGAGACCGCGATCGTCGCGACGACCGTCGTCGGATCATCCGCGGTGATCCCAAGCAAAACGAACATGAACGCCGACAGGAACGGGGCGTGGGTGAAGACGGAGACTGCGCGAGATGCCCTCTCTGCCCCTGCGGAGAGATCGCCCTCGTACAGACGGGTGGGGTCATGGAGCCTCATGAGTAGTCACCTGACAGGATCCCGAGCACCTGCGCCTCCAGGTCCCGGGTTCCGCCACAGTTGTCCAGGACGAACCATCCGTCCGAGAGCGACAGCATCCTGCGACGGACCGTCTCCAACCTCTCCACGGTCTCGAACACCTCCAGCTCCTCCCCGCGACAGCATATACGGTCGAGGGCCGTCGACGGGTCGACATCGACCAGGACCGCGACGTCGGGCATCGGGAGGATGTGCGAGATCAGCGTGTAGGCGGGGCGGCAGAGCCTCTCCGGGATGTATGAGACGGCCATGATGTATCTGACGAAGATGACGTCGTCGTACCGTCTCCGTCCGCGGCGCATGATGAACAGCGACCTGAGGATGTCCATGATGTAGAAAGCCGTGGAGCACAGCAGCGCGGCCTTCCCCTCCTTCGTGAGGTATCTGAGACCTAGCCTTCCGATGACGGTGTCCCTGCTGGGATGCGTGAAGACGGCCACGCTCCTCCCCTCGGACTCCAGCCTTGAGCGGATCATCTCGGCAACGGTGCTCTTCCCGGACCCGTCCATCCCGTCGACCACGTACCACGTCATCCTATCACAGCCCCATAAGGACCATCGCGGAAGCCACCACCAAGGGTGTGACGATGTTGTCGTACTGCCCGGGACACAGGGCCTCCAGTACCGATGCCAGGACGCCGGCGGTGATGCAGACCACCCACAGGGGGACGGTTGCGACGCTGTCCCCGGTCGGATAGAATCCCGAAGCGGTGAGCCAGCCGTAGAACGTCACGATGACGGCTGCCATGACCGCGGTCGCCCCGAAGACCCCCAGGGAGCCCTCCGCCGATTTCCCGTTCAGATAGCGGTGCCTCCCGAACCTCCTCCCTATCGCACTGCCCATGCCGTCCCCGAACGTCATGGAGACCACACCGATCGTCGCGGCGGTCCAGTAGTCCCAGAAGAACGCTATGAGTATCCCGATCGTCAGGACGTGCAGGAAGAGCCCGGTCCTGTGACCCTTGTTGTTGGATAAGTCCCCCAGCTTGGAATCGGAGACCGCGTTGCCCTTGAACATCGCGACGAACAGGATCGCACCGAACGGAATGGCGAAGAACACCAGCATTATCCAGTTCTCGGAGAACATCCACCACACGAATACGAAGAATCCGACCCCCATGTGGACTACCTTGCGCACATCGGTTTTGGACCCCCTCCTGTCGAGGACGAGGGCGATGATGAGCGAGGCGGCGATGATGGCGTATACGAGTGCCAGACCTATGACATCCTGGGCGTTCACGTGCTATCCTGGAACCGATGGACGTCATCGACTAAAAACAATCTGGCTCATCGAAGGTTAATATATGCTCTCGGTCATGGAGGTTGCGTGAACAAGTACCTGCAGCTTTTCAGGACCGGTAATGCGGTCATGGGAATCGTCGGCGTCGTGGTCGCATGCTTCATGGCCGCCGGGACCGACATGATCGACGAATGGGCCAACCTCCTGATCTCGGCTGTGGTGGTCTTCATGTTCATTTGCGGGGGCAACGCCCTCAACGACTACATCGACCACGAGATCGACCTCACCGCCCATCCCGAGCGCCCGATACCCTCAGGCAGGATGACCAGGAGACAGGCCCTTAACGCCGCCGTGTTCATGCTCGGAGGGTCCGTGGTCATCTCGTTCCTGACGGCCGACCTGGAATGCATCGCCATCGTGGTAATCGCGTGCGTCCTCATGGTGGCCTACGAGATGGCACTGAAGCAGAAGGGCTTCGTGGGGAACGTCACCATCGCCGTGCTCACGGGAATGATGTTCCTGCTCGGAGGAGCCGTCGTCGGCGATGCCCAGGACAACGTCGTCGTGGCCCTCATGGCCCTGCTGGTGTCCGTCGGAAGGGAGATCTCCAAGGACATAGAGGACATGGACTCGGACGAGGGCAGACTGACGCTGCCTATGAGGATCGGCACCGGCAGGGCCGCGGCCCTCGCATGCGTGTTCTTCGTCGCCGGTCCGGTCCTGAGCGTGCTCCCCATGGTATGGGAGACCTACGGCCCCCTGTATTACACGGTCGTTGTGGCGGATGCCATCTTCGTGTACTGTGCGGCGGTCGTCTTCAGGGACCCCCACAGGGCCCAGAAGTTCGCCAAGATCGCCATGGTCGTGGCGCTGGTGTCGTTCATACTCGGGGTTTTCAGGTTCTGATCGCCCGACCCTGGCTCCCCATTATTAATGCCCACGGCATCCCCGGTTCATGGATCCCAAGGAGCTGAAGGAGGATGTCGTTCGCAGGGCGAGGGAGCTCGGGGCGGAACTCGTCAAATCGTGTCCCACGGACAGATGGTCGGAGCATCCCATCCAGGACGAGGCATACTGGCCGAGGAGCATATGGCCCTGGGCACGGAACGCGATAGTCCTGGGAATCCCCCTGTTCGCACCCATGGTCGCCACCACCCCGTCCATGGTCTATCAGGAGCTGTACAACACCAGCAACCGCATCCTGGACGACATGGGCTACCGCCTGTCCGCATACCTGGAATCGATGGGATACCGTGCGATGTACTTCCCCAGGGACTGCTACTTCAGCGTGGAAGCCCTCCTCGACGAGCCGACGGCCGCGTTCTCCCATGTCCTCTCGGCCTACTACGCCGGCATGGGGACCATAGGCGACAGCCACAACCTCATCACCCCAGAGTTCGGGCCCAGGGTCCGCATGGTCACCGTGCTGACGGATGCGGACATCGAACCGGATCCGATGATGGAGGAGGACCTCTGCATCCACTGCGGGAAATGCCTCAGGAGATGCCCATCCAATGCCTTCAGGGATGTCGGCGAGGGGATCTACGAGATGGACATGGAGGCATGCATCAGACACCACCTGGAGCTGAAGAGGCAGCACCACTGGCCATGCGGGCTGTGCATATCCGTATGCCCCGTGGGCGAGGACCTGAAGAGGTACAGAGAGGACGACATCGTCACCGGATCAGGAAGGGAGCACTGCGGCACCCACGGGTCCTGACCTCCGCACCACCCATTATTATCGGATGCCGGGATACGTCCTGGAGGACCATGAAGCTAGAAGTGCGGAACTACGACCTGGACACATCCGAACCCACCGTCCTGCTACACGAGGACGACTGCCGCATCCTATGTGTCGGCGAAGGGGACCGCGTCAGAATAACCGGGACCGGGGATGCCGTCGCCATCGCATCCGTGTCGGACACCCTGGTCACAGCCGGCACCGTGATGGTCCCTCCGTCCGTCCAAGAGAGGTGCGGCGCCTCACCCGGGGACACGGCGGAGGTCACCGTGTCCCACATGCCAGAATCCGTCAGAAGCATCCGCAGGAAGATGGAGGGTTCCGCGCTGACCGACGAGGAGATCGCGCAGCTGGTCGATGACGTCGTCGCGGGAAGGCTCTCCAGGATCGAGATATCCGCATGGCTCACGGCTCTGTACATCAAAGGCATGGGAATCGACGAGATAGCGTCCTATGCGGAGGCCATGGCGGAGACGGGGGACGAGATATCGTTCGGGACGGAGAGGGTGTTCGACTTCCACAGCTTCGGAGGACTCCCGGGGAACAAGATCACACCCGTCGTCGTCTCCATCGTAGCCGCGGCCGGCCTGAAGATGCCCAAGCTGTCCTCGAGAGCAATCAGCAGCGCCTGCGGCACGGCAGACTTCGTCGAGACGTTCTGCAGGGTCGACCTGGACACCGAGGAGGTCAGACGCATCACCGAGGAGCACGGAGGCGTGTTCTCCTGGACGGGGGCGACCGCCCTGGGCCCCGCGGGGGACCACTTCATCACCGTACAGCGTCCGCTTGGGATAGACCCGAGGCCCCAGATGCTGGCTTCCATCATGAGCAAGAAGGTCGCGGCAGGCGCCACCGACCTGGTCATGGACATACCCATGGGAACGGAATCGAAGGTCCCGACCCTGGAGGAGGCCAGATCCTACGCCCGCGACCTCATGGACCTGGGCGACAAGCTCGGGATCAGGGTCGAATGCGCCATCACGTATGCGGAACAGCCACTGGGAACCGCCGTCGGGCCTGTTCTGGAGGCGAGGGAGTGCATGGAGGTCCTGGAACGCCGCCCCGGACACGACGACGTGGCGGAGAAGGCGTGCATATGCGCCGGACTCGTGCTGGGGCTGGCGGGATTCCCGGACGGAACCGGCGAGGCACGCAGGATCCTGGATTCGGGGGAGGCGCACAGGAAGTTCCTCGAGATCGTCGGCGCACAGGGGGGCGACCCGGGCGTTGGATCGGAGGACATGGTCCCCGGCCGTTTCAGGAAGGATATCGTCGCCAACAGACCCGGATTCGTCAGGAGACTCTCCAACAAGGCCGTCGTTGCGGTTGCCAAGGCGGCGGGGGCACCTTCTGACAAGGGAGCCGGTGTGATCCTGGGAAAGAAACTGGGCATGAAGGTCTCCGAGGGCGACATCCTGCTCACCATATACGCCGACCGTGAGGACAAGCTCGTCCATGCAACCGAGACGGCGCTGGAGCGCGAGCCCATCGTCGTGGAGGGCATGGTCATCGGCAGGATCGGCCCAGAATGAACCCATCGTATGATTCGCGAGGATCATACCATATCATTCGTATACTTGTAGTTGGAGTTAACTTAAATATAAGCCCCCGCATCGAAGTCTCATGACCACGATGACCTGTTGCCACGGGAATGATGTCGGGGACGGACCCATATCCGGCAGAACATTCGATGAGGAGCGCGCGCTGTACAACCTGCACGGAGCTGTCGTGGAGAACTGCAGGTTCTCAGGCCCTGCAGACGGGGAGTCCGCACTCAAGGAATGCAGGGAGGTAACCGTCCGCGGATGCGATTTCGACCTGCGCTATCCCATGTGGCATGCCGACGGTTTCTCCATGGAGGGGTGCAGGATGTCCGACACCTGCCGCGCTCCGCTCTGGTACGCCAGGAACGGGAGGGTTTCGGATACGCTTGTGAACGGAGTCAAATGCCTGAGGGAGTGCGACGACGTCACAGTCAACGGCTGCACAGTGGATTCCCCGGAGTTCGGCTGGAAATGCCGCCGCATAAAGGTCAGGGACTGTGACATCTCATCCGAGTACATCTTCCTGGACTCATCCGACCTGGACATCTCTGGACTGAGGATGAGGGGCAAGTACTCCTTCCAATACGTTAGGAACGCCGTCATAGAGGATTCGACCTTGGAGACGAAGGACGCGTTCTGGCACAGCAGGGATGTCACGGTCAGTAACTGCGATCTCAAAGGAGAGTACCTCGGTTGGTACTCGGAGAATCTGACACTGATCGGATGCAGGATATCGGGCACACAGCCCCTGTGCTACTGCAGGAACCTAAGACTCATAGACTGCACGATGGAGGGCACGGACCTGTCGTTCGAATACTCGGACGTCCAAGCCGACATAGTCGGGAATATAGAATCGGTGAAGAACCCGCGCTCCGGCTACATCCATGCGGGCAGCATCGGAGACCTCATCCTGAGCGACCAGGTGATGGAATGCAAATGCGAGGTCATTACCGAAGACGGGGTCATGACATGGAACGGACCAGCGGGTGACGTTCAACGTTCATAACCCGTGGGATCCTTGCGTTGAAGGTCACTGCGGGGGACCGGCCGGGTCCCTCGCCCGCGACACGCCCTGCATTGGACGGGAGAGATCCTGGACGATAGGATGCCCATGATTACCCAGACTGTCACCTCGTGACCGCACGGTACATCCCTTTTTCTCTAAGACGGAGACCGTTAGTCTGGAGAGAAGCTAATCGAGATGTCATTATGTCATTAATTATCTATACTATATTGTATTTATGAACTTTGTAAATGCTAAACATTGCATAATTGATTGTATATGGGTGTGATCCATCGATGTCATGCAATCCTGTCTCCCCACCCACATTCTCACTTCTGGATATAGATTTGAAAGGTCATCCGTTAGACGATGCAGAGATGACTCTGGCCAAGAAGTACAATGAATCTTATCTCCATTGGAACGAATTGCGTTATCATGATTGCAGCACATCCAAGCCAGAACGTGTATGGATGCTTATGAAATTCCTACGCATTGGTTCATCCTCAGTTATCGATCTTCCCAACCTCGTTCTGAGCTACAACATACCGAACTATCTGAACATGATGCTACATGATATCGACATGAACCTGTCCATGAGATTCATGCTCAGGAATACGTTCAATTCCGAAATGAGATTGAGATATGCCATCAGTTCGACGATGGAAGAATCGATCGCATCCAGTCAGATCGAGGGAGCAGAAACTCCCACCGCGACTGCCAAAAACATGTTACGCAACGGTCGTGAACCCAAAGATCGGTCGGAATTGATGATCCGGAACAATTTCAATGCCATGCAGTATATCAAAACACGTGTAGATGATCCACTCACTCCCGAACTGATCATGTCTGTGCATGCGATCATCTCCAAAGGCACCATGGAGAAACCTGAGTTTGAAGGGACTTTTCGTAAAGACAACTCAATCGCAGTCAGGGACCCATTGACAGGAGAGACGTATCATGACCCGGTCGATTACACGGTCATCGATACAATGATACAGGGATTATGCGACTTCGTCAATTCTGATGATGAACGTATCCATCCTGTTGTGAAGGGAATTGTGATCCACTTCGTGATGGCATACATCCATCCGTTCATGGACGGCAATGGACGCGTTTCCAGGTCCCTGTTCTATTGGTACCTCATCAAAAGAGGATATGACATCGTAGAGTATCTTGCAATCTCCAAGGCAATCAAAAACCACCGTGGAAAATACGATGAGGCATACCAACTGTCAGAGACCGATGGGAATGACATCACATACTTCATCAGATACAATCTGGAAAGAATCATCGAATCGATAGAGATCCTCTCGAATTACCTTCACAAAAAATGGAGGATAGCAAAAGGATATCCGAGATAGCTCATGAACTGGGTCTTGGAAAACGCCAAGCGGACATCCTCGCAGACCTCATGTCTTCTGGAGAACCAACATCCGCCTACGAACTGTCCATGAAATACCAGATCTCCTCATATACCATACGTAGAGATTTGAATCATCTCATGGACATGGACCTTGTAGCAGTATCAGGTAACGAGAGACATAAGAAACTCTACAAGTATGTAGGGTCTCTCAAATTATAACTGGGATAGGATCATCTCTCTTCCCTTTATTATTGCATGATCCACGGTTTTGCAAAGTTCCGTCCGGGTTTAACACCACTTTGAAACTTTGCATAACTTTGCATAACTTTGCAAATGTAAAATTGGACCTGCAAAATCGTGCATACTGCAAAGATACGAACATACAGGATCAACACGATGCGCAAGACATCGGCACATGGGAGAGACCGGCCGGTGGCAGTGTTCCACCGGCCGTTCCGGTAGGCTATCAGATCCCGTGGAACAGACACTTCGTCTGATGCTCTGGCTCACTGGAGGCGTACATCCCCAGCTTCTTGTAGAGCCCCTCGTCCACCTGCGAAAGAACGACGGACGAATGCACATCGCAACCCCTGAGCTCAGGGAGCTTGGCGATCGCCTTCTCCACCACGGGGTCTGTGTTCGCCGCTATGGACAGGGCGACCAGCATCTCGTCGATGTGGAGACGGGGGTTCCTGTTGCCGAGATAGTCCACCTTGAGCCTCTGCATCGACTTGATGACATCCGGGGATATCAGAAGTACATCGTCATCTATTCCTGCCAGGATCTTGAGCGCATTGAGGATCATCGCCGACGAAGCGGTGAGGAGTGGGGATGCCTTGCCCATCACTATGGTGCCATCCGAAAGCTCAGCTGCCACGACGGGCCTGTCCGTGCTCCTTGCCATAGCCCTGCTCGCGGTGACGGTCCTGCGGTACTCTATGGACAGTCCCGCCTTCCTCATGATGAGCTCCGATCTGAATACCGACTCCTCGTCTATCCTGCCCTCCCTGCGGTCCCTGAGGGCTGCGAAGTAACGCCTTATGATCTCGTTGTTCGCGGCACGTCTGACGGCCTGGTCGTCCACGATACAGTTGCCAGCCATGTTGACGCCCATGTCGGTCGGCGACCTGTAAGGCGATTTCCCGGAGATCTCCGACAGAATCGCATTGAGTACGGGGAAGATCTCGATGTCCCTGTTGTAGTTCACAGTGGTCTTCCCGTAGGCCTCCAGATGGAACGGGTCGATCATGTTGCTGTCGCTGAGGTCCGTGGTGGCCGCCTCATAGGCCAGGTTCACAGGATGGCTCAGAGGGAGATTCCATATCGGGAAGGTCTCGAACTTGGCGTATCCCGCCTTGTTCCCGCGGGAATGCTCATGGTAGAGCTGCGACAGGCATACGGCCATCTTCCCGCTGCCGGGCCCGGGGGCGGTGACTACCACAAGCGGCTTGGAGGTCTCGACGTATTCGTTCCTCCCATATCCCTGGTCGGAGACGATCAGAGGTATGTTGGATGGGTATCCGGCGATTGGGTAGTGCCTGTACACCCTCAGACCGAGTGCCTCCGCCTTCTTCTGGAAGGCGTCTGCGGCGGACTGGCCGTTGTAATGGGTGATGACGAGGCCGCATACATCGATCCCCCTGTCATGGAAGGAATCGACCAGTCTCAGGACCTCCTGATCGTATCCGACACCGATGTCCTTGCGGACCTTATTGCGTACGATGTCCTCGGCGTTGATCACGACGATGGCCTCGGCCTGGCTACCGAACTCCATCAGCATACGGATCTTGCTGTCCGGCATGAACCCCGGCAGGACCCTGGACGCGTGATAGTCATCGAATAGCTTGCCTCCGAACTCCAGATACAGCTTGCCTCCGGAGCTGGCTATGCGCTCCCTGATGTGCTCGGACTGGGTCCTGAGGTACATGTCGTTGTCGAATCCCGCCGTCATGATGATCGGCGTGATGATGGGATTCTCATAATTAAAGGAGGGGCGCGGACCCCTCCTGTTTCAGCTGCGCGGAAGAAGATGCATCCTGATCGCCCCGTCTGCATCCAGGGGCATCAGGGGCGTGAGAAGGCCGGCCTCCGTGAACGCCTCCCTGGCCGCCATCAATGCCGCATGAGCGGTCCCTGTCGCGGATGAGTGGAATCCCACCACCTCTCCGTCCAGGGTCAGGGTGAGATCAGCCTCCGCACCCTGTTCCGTGGTGACGACGTCCAGCCTGAGCTCCACACCCAGGAGGTCCAACGCCTCCCTCAGCCGGGACACGAAGAGACGGTCGCGCACGTCCAGCATGCTCGACCAGTCATAGCTGCCCATCACATCCCTGAGGATGGTCATGGCGGCGTCCATCCCGTATCCGTCCTGTTCCTCTGCCTCCTCCGCATAATCGTCCGTGTCGGGATCAGCCATCTGGATCCCCGGGCCCTTTGCGCTCTGTTTTCTCTCTCGAATATCTCAGATCCTCACCTCCTCGGAGGTCGCATCCGGATCCGAATCCCTTCCATCCTATCCGGCCCGTATGCATGAGAACATCGTGACTATGGATATAATTACTTTAAACTGTAATGTTTGTAATATTCGAAATGTCTATAATCCCAGCATGCTGAGTAAAGGCCCGTATCCTGGACAGCGATGGCTGACCCTGCAAAGCCTGAAATGGCGTCGAGAGGACCGATCAGAGATCGGACCCTGATCTGACGATGAAAAGTTCGAAATCGGTGCCGGACGGCTCTCCGGCTCCCTCGTTCACGATTCCGACGACTGAGTATTCGTTGCCGAGCCTCCCCTCGTCCAGCGAGGCTATGAAAAGCTCCTCGGAATCCTCGATGCTCTTGTCGTGCATCCCTCTCCCCCGTCATGATATGGCATCTCTCGGTATTTAAGAGGGAACGCCCGGTCTCCGAACCTTAAATATCTCACGCGCACGTTCCGAGGCGCATGAAGACATCCAAGAGAATATCGGAGATCCAGATGTCGGGCATCAGGAAGATGTTCGACCTCGCCGGACCCGACTCCATCAACCTGGGCCTCGGAGAACCAGACCTCGATCCGCCGAAGGAGGCCATCGAGGGCATGAACGCCGCGGCTTCCGCAGGACGCAACAAATACGGCCCCACAGCCGGGATAATGGAGCTCAGAGACGCGGTCGCGGACTACTGCTCCAAGTTCTCTAAGATCGACGGCAACAACGTCATGATCACGCCCAGCGGCTCGACCGCGTTGCTGGAGATCACCCAGAGCATGATCGATCCGGGTGACGAGGTTCTCGTCCCCAGCCCCGGATTCGTGATCTACAGCCCTCACACGGAACTCGCCGGTGGAAAGCCCGTGGAATACAGGCTCACCGACGACGGCTCCTTCCAGCCGGACATCGATGACATCCAGTCGAAGATCACTCCGAGAACGACCATGATCGTCGTGAACACGCCCTCGAACCCAACGGGAGGCGTGCTGACCGAGGAGAACAAGAGGGCCCTGTGCGACATAGCCAGGGACAGGAACATCACCATTCTCGCGGACGAGGTCTACAACGAGTTCATCTACGAGGGTGCCCCGGTCTCGTTCCTGGACAGCCTCGACTGCGCTGTTGTGGCCAGCGGATTCTCCAAGATGATGGCGGTCACAGGATGGAGGATGGGGTACCTGTGCGCGGAGCACGAGCTCATGGACACCATGATCAAGATGCAGTACCACGTGTGCGCGAGCCCGGCCATGCCGGCGATGTACGGCATCCTCGCGGCGCTCCCCCACATGGGACCGTACCTCGACAACGCCAGGAGGGTCTTCAGATCCCGCAGGGACCTCATAACCAGGAGGATTAACGAGATACCCGGCATGCATCTCGACGCCCCCCACGGCGCATTCTATGCGTTCCCGTCCTATGACATGGACATGAAGTCCGCGGATCTGGCCAACAAGCTCGCATCGAACGGCCTGATTTGCACCCCCGGTTCTGCATTCGGAACATACGGGGAGGGGCACCTGAGATTCTCCTACGCCGCGGATGAGTCCAAAATCGATGCGGGAATGGATATATTGGCGAAGGTCATCAAGGAGTCCAGATAACATGGCTGACGAATTCGATCCCAATGCGGCACTCTTCGGTGGCGACGAGCCGGAGATCAGCGAGGAGGAGGCCCACATGAAGGAGACCTTCGGGAAGAACCCGAACAGGACCTCCGCGTTCTCCGAACTCTTCCTGAAGGACATGCTCGACACCGTGGAAGCCGAGGAGGAGCTCCCCGAGGAGGCGAAGAAGCAGCTCATCTTCAAGATGACCGCCAACAGCATCCTCGACATCGTGATGGAGTCCCTCTCCCCTGAGACCAGGGAGGAGGTGGCCGCCTGCGTCGACGGCTACATCGGCATGTGCATGGTCAACATGAGGAACCAGGTCGACCTGATGAGCGAGCTCCGCAAGGCGCTCATGACTGTCAAACAGGAGACCGGCGAGAGCGATGAGGACTACGAGCGCCGCCTCGGGGACATGGAGGAGGCATGGTGGTCCATACCTCAGCCCATCCTGAACGGCAGGACCCCTGACGACGCCATCCGCGAAGAGATGAAAAGGTACGGTCTGGACGAATGAGCCAATCCGAATGGTTCAAGGCCTCAGCCCCGGGGAAGTTCGTGATCCTGGGGGAGCATGCCGTGGTCTACGGCAAACCGGCTATTGTCCTGGCAGTCGACCTCAGGATGACGATATCCGTCAGAGGATCCAGATTCAACACCATCAACGGGGAGCGCATCGACTTCCGCAGACAACCTCATCTGCGGTATCTCACACGCAACGTGACCAGCGGCCTCGAGTTCGAGACAGACAGTCAGATCCCGGTTGGGTCAGGACTCGGCTCCTCTGCGGCACTGTCCGCCGCCCTGGCCCTCGCTCTGAGCGAGAAGGACGGCCGTCGCATGACCGAGAACGACCTGGTCGAGGAGGCGTACGAGGCGGAGCTGTACGCCCAGGGCATCGGCAGCCCCATGGATGCCTCTGCCTGCGTCCATGGCGGGGGCATCGCCGTGAATCTCCCGGAGAGCGAGGGAAGGCACCTGTGGACCGTCACCCGCGGCGAGAGGACGTGGAGCGTCTCGGACGTCGACGTCCCTGACATGACGTTCGTCATAGGGAACACGGGGATCAGGGCGCCGACCGGTCCGCTCGTCAGCAAGGTCAAGAGATATCTTGACAGGAGCAGCTTCGCCGCGGACATCGTGGACGACATAGAGCAGACCACGCTCCAGGGGAACCAGGCCATATCCAGAGGGGATGTGGAGGAACTCGGCAGACTCATGACCGAGGACCACAAGCTGCTCTCGATCCTGGGCGTCTCCAGCAACGAGCTGAACAAGCTTGTGAACGCATCCCTGCCCTACTCCTACGGGGCCAAGCTGACCGGGGCCGGAGGAGGGGGCTGCATGGTGGCCCTCACCGACAAGCCGGACAAGGTCTGCGAGGCGATCAGGTCCAGGGGAGGCACTCCCTACGTGGTCAGGACCGGCGTCCCTGGCGCCATGCTCCATCCGTGATTCTTCCATGCAGGAGGTTGCATGGGCATCGATTTCGAGATAGACAGACTCCGCGCCAGATGCATCGGGTGCGGAAAATGCACGAAGGTATGCCCTTCCTTCAAACATGGAGGTCTGAACCCCATGGAGATCATGATGGGCGGGGACGGCGACCTGAATACCTGCATAGGGTGCGAGAACTGTTCGACCGTGTGCCCGCGCACGAATCCCGCCATCGTCATGAAGGACCTCATCGCCAGAAACGGCGGGATCCATGTCTCGAAGGTCTTCAGGGAGACGGGATACGCCATGCCCGTGGCCGAACAGACCCTCGTACCTTTGTGGTCCGACGACGGGGTCTACGTGATGCCAGGGTGCGTGGTGAAGGCCAAGGTCCCCCATGTCCTGTACGCGACATCCGTCGCCTTCAGGGCAATGGGGTTCGGTTCCAGGGAACTCCCCGGGAACACATGCTGCATGCATCCGGTGCAGTTCCGCGAGATGACCGAGGACGAGCGTGTCCATTACAAGAGGGTCATGGGGGATTCCGCCGGAGGCGATGATGTAGTCACCCTCTGCGGAGGATGCAGCGAAGAGCTCGCCGAGGCGGACGTGCCAGCGATGCACATCGTCCAGTTCCTCCACGACCACATGGACCGTCTGCCGAGATTCGACAGGACCGTCAGGATCGGTCTGGAACCCGGATGCTCTGTGATGAGGTACGCGGACATGATGCGCGAGGTCGTCGAGGCGATGGGATGCGAGGTCGTCAACAGCACCATGGGCTGCTGCGGGAAGAACACACCTGTCTCCGGACCTCTGATGGCTGAGAGGGAGGCCGAATGCGAAGGAGCGGAATGGATCGTCGTCGCCTGCCCCATGTGCCTCGTGAAATTCGATTCCCAGCCGGACGGGATACCGACAGCACACATAGCCGAGCTCGTTGCGATGGCCGCCGGCGATATGTCGTCGCTCGGGCCTCACAGATTGGGATGAGAACCGGTCCCGCGCCATAGGTGCGGTCCGGAGGAAGGAAACGGTTTCGGTTCACATCAATGCTGCTATCAGCATCGTGACTATGATCAGATTGATGATGTACCCCACCACCACTCCGATGATGCCCCCTATGATGCAGCCCATGACGACGTCGTTGTCCTCCTTCTTCATGACGGCATAGTAGACGACCATGATGACCAGGATGACCACACCGCCCCAGAAGCTGAAGATCAAAGACAAGAGCAATGACAGTATGAGGGTCATCCTCATCGCACTGCTCTTCGCCTCCTGGATTGATGCGCTGTCCCTAACAGGCGTGGGATCCACCGGGCCGTAGGAGCTCCCACGGTTCTGATCGAATCCGCAAACAGGACAGAACCTGGCGTCGGAATCGATCTCCCTGCCGCAGTTCTTACAGTACATGGGATGTAATCGACCAGGCTTAATAAAAAGAGAACCGGGTGCCGGCAGCGTTACATGATTAAAGGGGTTGGAGGGGGACTGGCCCCCTCGTTTTAGTCTCAGATGAGGTCCTCGAAGCCCTCGACGACCTTGGGGAACTTCTCCTTGACGACCTTCAGCAGGTTGTAGACATTGACCTCGCCGATATCGGAGTCCTTGATCATCTTGATGAGCTCATCGATGGTCTCGTCGTCCAGGGATGCCAGCTTCTCCTTGGCCATCCAGTTCCTGAACAGCTTGTCCTCCATCCTGTCGCGCCACATCTTCTCGTAGGGCATCAGGGCCTGCTTGGAGAAGTCTCCGGTCTTGGCGCACTCGGTGAGGACCTTTCCGGCGTACATTCCGGTCCTGCAGGCGTGGCAGATTCCTCCGCCGGTGATGGGGTCGATGATCCTGGCTGCGTCTCCCACCAGGACGATGTTGTCGTCCACTGCGCAGTCGAGTCCGGGGCATGTGGAGACGAAGCCTCCCATGATCTCGAGGCACTGTCCCTTGCTGAGGCGGGGGTCCTCGGCGATGAACTTGTCGAGGTAATACTTGGCGTCCCCGTTGCCCTTGCAGAGCCTGCCCATGACACCGATACCGACGTTGGCGATCCCATTGCCCTTGGGGAAGATCCAGATGTATCCTCCGGGAGCGACGGAACCGATGACGAACTCGCAGTAGTCGGGAGCGCAGTCGATGTTGCACATCCTGTACTGGATGCAGGAGTCGATGTCGTTCAGCTTGAGGGTGGTGTCGATCCCCGCCCACCTTCCGACCTGGCTCTCGTATCCGTCGGCGGCCACGATGCACGTGGCGC
>CAZLMR010000011.1:0-14977 GCA_964560575.1 uncultured Methanomassiliicoccales archaeon
GGCTCAGCATCCTGATGGTCTTCCTGACCGCTCTGCTGACCCTGCTGGTCATCGTCTTCTCCGCCGAGGAGAAGGACAGGCCGAACTACTTCCACACACTGGTCATGGCCATGGAGGTCGGACTCATGGGTGTCTACCTGGCGGCGGACTACTTCCTGTTCTACGTCATGTGGGAGATCACCCTGATCCCGATGTACTTCATGATCTCGTGGTACGGAGGCCCCAGGAGGCACTACGCTGCCATCAAGTTCCTGATCTACACGCACGTCGCGTCCCTGGTCATGTTGATCGGTATCTTCGCCATGGGCTTCGAGTCCATGGGAATGAACGGTGGAGTCATCGACTTCTCCTTCGAGAACATCAACGCACTGATGCCGCAGACCTCCGAGGCGTTCCAGGCGATCGTCTTCGTCCTGCTGTTCTTCGGATTCATGGTCAAGATGCCGTCCGTGCCCTTCCACACATGGCTGCCCGACGCACACGTCGAGGCCCCCACCGGAGGATCCGTCCTGCTGGCTGGAGTCATGCTGAAGATGGGTTCCTACGGAATCATCCGCGTCTGCCTCGAGTGCTTCCCCGCCGGTGCCGAGCACTGGCAGTGGGTCATCATCGCCATCGGTCTCATCTCGATGGTCTACGGAGCCTACGCTTGCATCGCGCAGACCGACCTCAAGAAGATGGTCGCATTCTCGTCCATCAGCCACATGGGAATGGTCATGCTCGGTATCGGATGCCTGTCCGACATCGGAATCACCTTCGCGGTCTTCCAGATGTTCGCCCACGGACTGATCAGCGCCATGCTGTTCATGGTGTGCGGATTCACCGGACACGCGGTCGGTACCAGAGAGATGCCCCTACTCGGAGGCCTCGCTGGAAAGATGCCCATCTACGCCACCTTCATGATGATCGCGTTCATGGCGTCCCTCGGACTGCCCGGACTCGTCGGATTCTGGGGAGAGTTCCCCCTGGTCTACGGGTTCTACGAGTTCATCCAGGCCAACGACATGCTCTGGCTGATCCTCTTCTGCCTGCTGACTCTCATGCTCACCGCAGGCTACTACATCTGGGCCATGCAGAAGACCCTGTTCGGCCCCGAGACCAAGAAGATCGACCTCGAGCACGTCCACGACATCAGCAAGCCCGAGTTCGCTGCCCTGGCCGTCCTGGCCATCCTGGTCGCGGTATTCGGAGTCTGGCCCGACGCCGCGCTCGACTTCATCGAGCCCTACGTCGACGGTCTCGTCGCCACACTGGGGGTGATCTGATGGATCTAACCGGAATCTTTGGAGATTACACAGCCTTCGCACCGATCATCATACTGCTGATCGGCGCACTCATCCTGCCCGCAGTGCAGTTCATCGGCAAGAGGCGCACAGCCACCTGGGCCGTCGCCCTGGTGTTCGTGATCGTCTCCCTCATCGTCAACGCGGTCATGCTGACCGACGGTTACGAAGGAGAAGCCCTCGGACTGTACGACTACGATGCGTACACCGGACTCATGGTCCTGCTGTTCCAGATCGTCCTGTTCCTGGCCGTCCTGGTTTCGAACGCCAGTACCGAGACCACCAGGCTCCACGTCGGTGCGTTCTACGCGCTGATGGTCGGTGCCACGGTCGGTATGATGTTCGTCGCCGGATCCAGCGACCTGCTGACCATCTTCGTGGGTGTCGAGCTCACCAGTATCTCGTCCTACGCCATGGTCACCATGAAGAGGAAGGACGCCAGGGCCGCAGAGGCCGGTGTCAAGTACGTCATCATCGGAGGAATGTCCACCGCTCTGACCATCTACGGTATCTCCATGCTGTACGGTCTGACCGGTACCACCGATATCGCAGCCATCGCCGAGACCACCCAGCTGACCGGAATGAACTGGATGTTCGCCATCGCCATCGTCTCCATGATCGCCGGATACGGATTCAAGATCGCCGCGGTGCCCTTCCACATGTGGGCCCCCGACGTCTACGAGGGAGCAGCCTCCCCCGTCTCCATGTTCCTGGCGACCGGATCCAAGAAGATGGGTCTGAGCGTGTTCTTCCAGATCTTCCTGGTCATGTTCATCGCGGGTTCCGCCGTGTCCCAGATCGCGGGAGAGGAGGTCCAGTACCTCTTCGCCATCATCGCCGCGTTCACGATGACCGTCGGAAACATCGTGGCCATCGCACAGAACAACATCAAGAGGATGCTGGCCTACTCGTCCATCGCGCAGGCCGGTTACATCCTGATCGTCATGGCGGTCATGTCCGAGTACGCTCTCAGCGCCGGTCTGTTCCACATGTTCACCCACGTGTTCATGAAGGGCGGAGCGTTCCTGATCGTCGGAGCCCTGATCTGCGCCGGTATCGGCGAGAAGATCTCCGACTACAAGGGACTGGCAAAGAGGGCCCCGTTCCTCGCCGTCGCGATGATGCTGTTCCTGTTCTCGCTGGCAGGTATCCCTCCGCTCGCAGGATTCACTTCGAAGTTCTTCCTGTTCTCCTCCGCCATCGGCGGTGTGGACGGTGTGACTTCCCAGTGGGTCTGGCTGGCCTTCATCGCCATCCTGAACTCGGCCATCTCGCTGTACTACTACGCGAGGGTCGTCAAGGCGATGTACATCGAGAAGGGACCCGACATGGAGAAGATCAAGGTGCCCAAGATCTTCACACTCGCCATCGCGATCTGTGTGATCTTCGTCATCGTCCTGGGAGTCTACCCCCAGCTGATCTTCGACTTCTGCGAGACCGCTGCGAGCGCACTGCTCGGAATGTGAGGATCCAACAACCCACCAAACCCTTTCCCAAACCCCTTAAAATCTGTCTTCTTCCGACATGTTTCGGGCCATGTGCCAGACGTTCCCCAACTATTATTTATGAGACCACGATACCAACGCAATGTCTGAGCCGTGGCACTCGTGTATAAGCGGAGAACTCGAGAGGGTCGAGGAACTGATGATGAAGGACCTCGAGTCCGAGAATCCCGAACTGACCGAGATGTGCCAGTATGTCATATCGTCCGGAGGCAAGCGCCTCAGGCCCGCACTCTGTCTCATGAGCTACGGGGCCGTCGGTGGAAGGAACATGGACAAGCCGATAAAGGTCGGTGCCGCGTTCGAGATCATCCACAGCGCGACGCTCGTCCATGACGACATCAATGACCAGGGCGTTATCAGACGCGGCAGAAAGACGCTCCACAAGGAGTACACCATCAGCAAGGCGATCATCGCGGGGGACTACATGTTCGCCATGGGCTTCCGCCTTCTCGCCGCAGAAGCCCCCCATATCGTCGACTACATCGTCGAGGCGTCCGCATCCATGGGTGCAGGCGAGTTCGTCCAGAAGGACTTCGAGCACGCCTCCTCCGTCAAGGAGTCGGATTACATCCGCATCATCACGGGGAAGACCGCCAAGCTCTTCGAGGCAGCCTCCAAGTCCGGAGCGGCCGTCGCCAACGCGGACAGCGCCATGCTGGAGGCCCTCGGGAACTACTCCTTCAAGATCGGTCTGGCGTTCCAGATTGTGGATGACACGCTGGACGTCACCGGCGATCCGCACAACACAGGGAAGGCGGTCGGTACCGACCTGATCGAGGGTAAACCCACGCTCCCTGTGATCTACGCCATGGAGGATGCCACATACGGCCCGAGGCTCATAGAGCTCTTCGAGAAACCCGATGTGACGACGGATGATGTCCAGGAGGCCCTGGAGCTGATCCGTTCCACGGATTCGGTCGACAAGTGCCTGGCCAGAGCGGAGGTGTTCATAGACGAGGCGATCGCATGCCTCGATCCCGTTCCGGATTCCGTGTACAAGCAGGCTCTGCTGAATCTCGCGGCATACATCGTGAGGAGGGACAGGTGATATCATGGACCGCACCGATGTGGATGTTCTGGTCGTCGGATCCGGGCCTGCGGGCAGCACGACGGCGAGGTTCGCCGCCAAGGGCGGAGCCAGCGTGATGTTCGTCGAGAGGCGTCCGGAGGTCGGGGTCCCTGTGAGATGCGGGGAGTTCATGCCCGGTCTGGGCGAGATCATGGACATGTTCCCAACCCTGACGGACGCCGAATCGCTTTTCGACATACCGGAGGATCTCCGCTGCCTGGAGACCCACGGCATCAAGCTCGTCGATCCCAACGACAAGGTCACGCTCCTGGACTTCGAGGGTTACACCACCGACAGGGACCGCTTCGACCAGTACCTCGCCAAGCTGGCGGTGGAGGAGGGCGCAATCCTGGAGAGGAACTGTCTGTTCAGAGGCATCGAGAACGGTGTCGCCAAGACCAGCCAGGGTGATGTCCGCTACAAGGTGATCGTAGGTGCCGACGGTCCCGGCTCCCGTGTCGCGAGAGCCCTGGGGCTTGAGAGGAACCACAACCCGTATCCTGCGGTCACAGCGCAGGTCAAGGGTGATTTCGAGCCCTACCTCTACATGTTCTTCGGCGACGTCGCGCCCGGAGCCTACAGCTGGATCATCCCCAAGGACGGACGCGCGAACGTCGGCGTCGGTTTCTCCCCGAAGTTCTCGGATGGGAACCTATCTGAGTACTTCGAGAGGTTCGCCGAGAAGCGCGGGTTCAAGGACTGCTCCAAGCTCGAGGGCAAGTACGTCCCGAGCGAGGGCCCCATCCCCAAGACGGTCACAGGCAACGGCATGGTCGTGGGTGACGCAGCCGGGCAGGTCATCTCCGTCAACGGAGGCGGGATACCTCTCGCACTCATCGCCGGTCGCATATGCGGCAACGTGGCGGCAGCCAACATAAGGTCCGGTGCGCCCCTTGCGGATTACGAGGCCCAGTGGCGTGCCGTCATGGAGAAGCCGCTGAAGACTGCGGCGTTCAACAAGAAGCTCGCCGACAGGTTCGCCTTCAGGTCCGAGAAGAGTACGGCCATGTGCATGAGCATCCTCGGCCAGAGGAGGATGGGCAACCTCATCCGCTGCAAGCGCATCTTCCCCTGACGGGCAGTTCAGCTTCGATTGCGTAACCGCATCGTGATTCCGCATCTGTGATGCGTTCAACGAACGTGCAATGACATCCGATTGCTGTTATGCAAAAGATATGGTTGTCCGAACGCAACTGTCTCATTTGCGCCTGCAGGCCTTCATCGGGGATCCGCAGATGGGGCACTCGGGCATCTTCTCCTTGAACCATTTCCTGCATCCTATGCACTGGTAGTTCCACTTCACCACCTTCTGGATGCCCTTCATGCCCACGGGTTTGAACCCTATCCCCATTATGCGCGCCACGTTCTGTATGGAGTAATCGTCGGACCATATCGTCCCACCCACATCGAGCGCGAGCGCGAGGACCGTCATGTCGACGGGGGACAGCCTTCCGAGATCGCC
Organism: uncultured Methanomassiliicoccales archaeon; assembly: GCA_964560575.1. Lineage (GTDB taxonomy): Archaea > Thermoplasmatota > Thermoplasmata > Methanomassiliicoccales > Methanomethylophilaceae > Methanoprimaticola. The sequence continues at coordinate 5,320 of CAZLMR010000011.1, forward strand.
GCTTCTGCGGGCGGCCTCCTCCACCTTGGACAGGGACTCTTTGGAGCAGTCCGACACGTGGACCATGTCTCCCCAGAGCGCCAGGCGCGGGTCGTCGTACTTCTCCAGCTCCCTGATTACACCAGGAGGGCACACGTGATCCTCCTCGGGGAGGGCGTCCATGGAGAAGAATGCGGAGCTGTCTAGGACCAACATGGTTCAGTCAACCGGGCCCACGTTGATAAGGGATGCGCTCCCGCCTCGAAGGGTATATCGTCGGCATGCCGATTCGGGTTCATGGCGAAGGGAGGGGCGGCGCTGCTCATTGCGACGATGGTGCTGGGGGTGCTGATGGACGGCATTGACGGCAGCATCGTGAACGTCGCCCTCCCATCCATAGCCCATTCCTTCGGAACGGACACCAGCGTCGTGTCATGGGTGACCATCAGCTACTTCCTTATGCTGGCGGGGCTCCTTCTGCCGTTCGGCAGGATCGCCGATTCCGGGCACATTCGCAAGGTGTTCCTGGCGGGGTTCGCCGTCTTCACCGTCGGCTCCCTCGCCTGTGCGATGTCGCCGTCCCTGGCCCCTCTGGTGGCATCCAGGATGGTGCAGGGCGTGGGAGCCGCCGCCCTCGCCGCAGTGGCGCCGATGATATGCGTCAAGCTGCTTCCATCCGAGCATCTGGGTCGTTCGCTGGCATTCATGACCCTGGCTTCGGCACTGGGTTTCGCCCTCGGTCCCGCTGTCGGAGGGTTCCTCGTGGGTGCGCTGTCCTGGCATTGGATATTCCTCATCAACATACCGATCGGCATACTGGGTGTGGTGCTCGGCCATCTCTCGCTGCCCACCGAGGAGACGCGTCCGGTCTCCGTCGATGTCAAGGGCGCCGCACTGCTGTTCGCCGCCGTGGGTCTGGGGGTGTTCGCGCTGGAACGCGTCTCGTACGAGGATGAGAGGCCGATGTGCATCGTGGCCGCAGTGATGGCGGTGGCCCTCCTGGCCCTGTTCGCTGTGGAGAGCCTGAGGTCCAGGGATCCGCTGTTCGACGTCCGCCTGTTCCGCATACGCGATCTGGACCTGACCCTGCTGTCGAACACGCTGATCAACCTGGTGTACATGGGCGTCCTCTACATCCTCCCGTTCTATCTCGACCTGGAACTGGGGCTCTCATCCATACAGAGCGGCCTGATCCTTCTGCTCCCGTCCCTCATATCGCTGACCATGAGCGTCCCCGCGGGGAACTACACGGACAGGCACGGCAGGAGGACCTTCGCAATCGTCGCCACAGTGTTCGCCATGGCCTACGGGATCGTGCTGGCCCTCATCCGTCCGGAGATGGGCATCGCCCCGGTCGTGCTGGCGGCGGTCTGCATGGGTCTGGTGTGGGGATTCTGCGGATCCTCCTCGTCGGGGCGCATAGTCGATTCCCTGGAACCCAAGGACAAGCCGATCGGCTCCTCCATCATGACGTTCTTCATCTACATCGGCAGCACCGTCGGTACCGCACTTTTCGCCTCGCTCCTGACATCCGGTAGCGGATCGAGCGGTGTGCCCATCGAGGAGCTGACCTCCGACGCGTTCATGTCTGGCATGTCGTACGCGATGGTGTGGGCGGTAGCGCTCTCGTTCATCTCCTTCGTCGCCGCATGGGCGGTGGACGAGAGGAAGCGCGCCTCCACCTGAGGGCCTCCTCGAAAAACCATTATACGTCCAATCCGTCATTCCAGACCAGGTGTACCCATGGATGTCATCGGAGTCATCGTCATAATGTTCACGGGGCTCTGGCTCTTCCTGCCCGCCATGGTCCCGAACTCCGCCGCTGTGGTGTTCGGAGGGAAGACCAAGATCGATTTCGGCAGGTCCTGGAGGGGGAAGAGGATATTCGGGGACGGGAAGTCGTGGCGCGGCTTCTTCGGAGGTGCCCTTTCCGGTGTCCTCGTAGGTCTGATCCTCATCGGGATATCGTCGATATGGGATCCCGAGAACTACTGGGGTTTCGGTCCGTTCTGGGACAATGTCGGGGTGCTGTTCTGCCTGTCCTTCGGCGCCGTTCTGGGCGACCTGTGCGGGGCGTTCATAAAGAGGCGTCTCGGCATGGAGAGGGGTCAGAAGGCACCGATACTGGACCAGTACGACTTCGTCATCGGCGCCTTCCTCGTGACGGCCCTGTTCTTCCCCGACTGGGTCTACGCCAATTACATCGAGGGCTGGCACATAGCGGCCCTGATCTTCATCATAGTCATAATGTTCGCCATCCACAGGATCGTGAACATCATCGGCTACAGGATGGGGCTCAAGAAGGAGCCCTGGTGATCCCATGAGCGAACTTTCTGAAGCATTGAAACAGTGTGGCGCACTGCAGTTCGGCGAGTTCACACTCGCCTCCGGCGCCAAGAGCGACTACTACATAGACATCAAGAAGGCCAGCACGAACCCCGAGGTGCTCCGTCTCATCGCCAGGCTCATGGCGCAGAAGATGAGGGACGAGGGCATACAGGCGGACAGGATCGCCGGGGTCGTCCTCGGATCGGTCCCCCTCGCCACGGCGCTGGCACTCGAGACCGGCATCCCCTATGTCATGATCCGCAAGGAGAAGAAGGATCACGGAACCGGCAAGCTGATCGAGGGCGACCTCAACGCCGGTGACAGGGTCCTGGTGGTGGAGGACGTCATCACGACGGCCGGTTCCAGCATCAAGGCCATCGGCACGCTCCGCGAGGTCGGGGCAGTCGTGGAGCACGTCATCTCGGTCATCGACCGTGAGGGCGGAGGTGCCGAGAACCTCGCCGAGGCGGGAGTGGACTTCCGTCCGCTGGTCAGGGCCTCCGAACTGGTGAAGAGATGAGGCCGGAACCGGACTGCAGGCTGTGCGACCTCCACAGGGGGCGCACCACGATAGTCATGCCCGACGGGAACCCGTCGTACGGCATCGTGTTCGTTGGCGAGGGTCCGGGGGAGTTCGAGGACCTGGAGGGCAGACCATTCGTCGGGCGCTCCGGCAAGATCCTGGACAACATGATGAGGGAGGCCGGGTTCGACAGGACCAAGGTCATGATCACCAACCCGGTGAAGTGCAGGCCCCCCAACAACCGCGACCCCATGCCTGAGGAGATGGCGGCATGCCGTCCGTTCCTGGAGTCCGAGCTGTACGATGCCAGGCTGGTGGTGGGCCTCGGCAAGTCCGCATGCCGCGACCTGATGGGGTACGAGGGCCCCATGTCGGAGATCGTCAACATACCGATGACGATAAAGGTCAGGGACAGGGAGGTCGTATTCATCCCCACGTACCATCCCGCCGCCACGATCTACAACAAGGATTCCCGTGCCGCGCTCCAGGAGACCATGCGCGTAGTCGCGGAGTGGCTCAAATGAGGTTCGGCGGCTTCATGATCGACATGGACGGCACCGTCTACAAGGGCGGCGAGCCGATCCCCGGTGCCAGGGAGTTCATCTCGTTCCTGAGGGAACGCGGGATACCGTTCACGTTCCTGACCAACAACTCCGCACACGGCAGGTCGTTCTACCTGCGGAAGCTCGTCGATCTCGGGTTCGACGTGGGCATGGAGAACATCCTGACGTCCACGATAGCGACCATAAGGTACCTCCTCACGGAGCGTCCTGGGAAGACGGTCTACCCCGTGGCAGTGCCGGACGTTGTGGAGGAGATGCGTGAGGCGGGGGTGCCGCTGGTGGAGGGGGATCCCGACATAGTCGTGCTGACCTTCGACACCACCATCACCTACGAGAAGATCAACGACGCGTTCCACTTTCTGAACGACGGGGCGGAGCTCATAGCCACGCATCCCGACGACGTGTGCCCGACGGAGGACTCCTACGACATCGACATCGGTCCGTTTATAAGGATGTTCGAGCAGATGTGCGGCAAGACGGCCACGGTGATCGGGAAGCCCAACGGGCTGATGCTGGACATGGCCGCAGGGCATCTGGGCGTCCCTCCCGAGGACACGGTCATGGTGGGGGACCGCCTGTACACGGACATAGAGATGGCCGTAAGGGCGGGGACCCAGTCCATCCTGGTCCTGTCCGGGGAGACGGACATGGCGATGGTCGAGTCATGGGACAAGAGGCCGACCGCCATAGTGGATTCTGTGGCCGACATCCCGGCGATGGTCCTGAGGGCCTGAAACCCCTTCCGACATGATCCATCCCATCATCATGCGAGAACACGGAAACGACGGTCTGGCACATTGTGGGACGATGGATGGGTCAGCCGTCGGACATTACCTTCTATTTAAATATGCGCATGCCTTACTATTATAGTCGTGCGCGCGCCCGAGGGATGAAGGGACCTCGGTCGACGACCGGACATGCACGGCGATGGGATGCAGGGGCGGTGCCCCAGAGGTGTAACGTTTGCATTTGAAAGCGGTCGAGATGGAGAATTTCAAGTCGTTCGGCGGTAAGCTCGTTGTTCCGCTGATGGAGGGCTACACGGCTGTCACGGGACCCAACGGTTCGGGGAAGTCCAACATAACCGATGCTATACTTTTCGTGCTGGGGCCCAAGAGCTCCAAGGCGGTCCGTGCCGGGAAGCTCACGGACCTCATATTCGATGGAGGGAAATCCAAGGGCAAGGCGCCGTTCACCAGGGTGTCCCTGGTGTTCGACAACACCGACCGCATTATGCCGTGGGACGACGACGTGGTGAGGCTCACCCGCTACGTCAAGCTGTCAGACAACGGCACCGATTACAGCTCGTACTTCTACGTGAACGACCGCAAGTCCACCATGGGCGAGTTCGACGCGCTTCTCACGAAGGCGAGGATCAGCGCCGACGGATACAATCTGGTCCAGCAGGGCGATGTGACCCGCATAGTCCAGATGGGGGCCATTGAGAGGAGGCGCATCATCGACGCCATATCGGGAATCGCCAGCTTCGATGCGGACATCGAGAAGGCCAGGATCGAGAGGACCGAGGCCGAGACGAACCTGGACAGGATCGGGATCGTGGTAGAGGAGCTCAACCACCAGGTGGACCGTCTGGCAAGGGACAGGGAGGACGCGAGGGCGTACCTCGCCGCACAGTCCAGGCTGGAGATGGCGAAGGCCCAGTACTCCCACCGCAGGCTCCAGATGGAGCAGTCCAAGCTCAACAGCGTCTCCGACCAGATCGCGAGGCTTGAGGGTCGCGTCGATGCCGACCGCGCCGCGAAGGCGGAGCTGGAGTTGCAGCACCGTTCCAAGGAGGAGGAGATCGCCGCCAAGGAGGAGGAGATCGCCTCGAAGATAGGTCCCGAGTACAGGGAGCTGAAGGAGAGGATCGAGGCCGCCAAGGTGGATCTCGCCACCAAGAGGGACAGGAAGGAGGCCGCCGAGACCGACCTCGAGGAGCAGAACGGCTTCAAGGAGAGCTTCGAGCAGTCCATCTCGAGGAACAACGCCGAGATCGTCATGCTCATGCAGAGTCGCGAGGACATGCAGACGAAGCTCGCCGAGGCCCAGTCGCGCATGGAGGCCGCCCGCAAGGAGGAGGCGGAGGTCTCCGCGACCATAGCCGACACCGGCGGGGAGCAGAGGGAGCTGCAGAAGGAGCTGGAGAGGATCGAGGCCGACTTCGACGCCTGCTCCGCCGAGCTGCGCTCCTCCCAGGGCAGGCTCGCGAAGGCGGAGGCCGCCTCCGACGAGGCCCACACAGCCTTCGCCAACCTGGATGAGAGGATTCAGAGCATAGATTTCGAGATAAAGGACGCCAAATGGAGCATCGACCAGATCAAGGCCGAGGCGGGGCCCAGCACCGAGGACTTCGGCAACAGGATCCTGGAGGCGAAGCGCAGGGAGTCGGAGCTCGAGAAGCAGGAGTCCGAGCTGGATGCGGCGTACCGCAGAATCGACGCGGAGTACAACTCGCTCCAGGCCGAGAAGAAGGTGTCCGAGAGGATGAACCGCGGCAGCGCGGCTGTCGAGGCCATACTGGCTCTGAGGAACCGCGGGGAGATGAAGGGGATCCACGGCACCATACAGGAGCTGGCCACCGTGGACAAGGGCTTCGAGACCGCCCTGTCCGTCGCCGCCGGCGGCAAGATGCAGGCGGTCGTCGTGGACGACGACCAGGTCGCAGCCGATGCGATCGCCTACCTGAAGAGGGAGAAGCTGGGTCGCGTGACCTTCCTTCCGCTCACGAAGATGATGGGCGGGAAGCCGAGGGCGAAGGCGATCATGAGCGTGAAGGACTCGGAGGGTTACGCGATAGACCTCATAGACTTCGACCAGAGGTACTACAACGCGTTCTGGTACGTCCTCGGAGACACATTGGTCGTCAGGGACATGGATGTCGCCCGCAGGATAATGGGCGGGATCAGGATAGTGACCATGGGCGGGGAGCTCATAGAGGCCTCCGGAGCCATGGTGGGAGGCAACCTCAGCCAGCAGAACCTTCTGAAGTTCGGTGCGGCGTCCGAGGACAAGCTCGCCGAGGTCGGCGAGAGGCTTAGGAAGGCCGGGGACGCCCTGGACGATGTCCGCAGGAGGCTCCGCGAGGTCCGCGAGGAGATACGCGGCATCGATGACGAGATGAGGAAGGTCTCGTCCGGGGCCATGGAGCAGAGGGAGCAGATGGCCCAGCTCAAGGGCAGGGTCGCGGAGCTGGAGAAGACCCGCACCTCGGCATCCGCCGAGATGAAGCTCGTCAGGCAGAGGGTCTCCGAGGCCGACGCAGAGCTGGAATCCTCCAGGACCGTTTTCGCCGACGTGTCCGAGAGGCTCTCGGCGCTCACGGAATCCAGGGCGAAGGTGAAGGCCCGCATCGCGGAAATCGCGCCGGCGGACCTTCAGAACAGGATCCAGGCCGTCAGGGACCGGATATTCAAGCTCAACGAGTCCATCTCCGACTACAAGCTCCAGATCGGGGGCATGGACACGGAGATCGCGGGATACGGGAAGCAGAACGAGTCACTGCAGATACAGCTGGACTCCGTCAACCGCATCATCGCCGAGGACAAGCGCTCCATCGAGGAGAACACGGAGCTCATGCAGAGGGCCAGGATCGACCTGGACGCCCTGCGCTCCATCGAGGCCGAGATGGAGGGAGGCATAGAGGACCTCCGCAACCAGAAGGACGCCCTCGTGGCGGAGAAGTACCGCCTTGACTCAGAGATAAGGGAGAAGGCGAAGGACATCGAGAACGGCACAGCGACGCTCGCATCCTTCAGGGCCCAGGCCATCCAGCTGGAGGCGTCCGTCGCCCAGTACCGTGCGGAGGTGGATGCTATCGAGATCGAGGTCGAGATGCCGATCCCCTCGGAGGAGGAGATCAGGCGCACCATAAAGGCCCAGGAGTCCACCATAGCGAAGCTGGGCAACGTCAATCTCCGCTCGATCGAGGAATACGACGAGAAGAAGGCCCGTCTCGACGGTCTGAACGCCGAGGTGGAGAGCCTCAACCGTCACATCAAGGAGCTCGACGACCTGATGTCGTCCCTGACATCCAAGAAGAAGGGGCTGTTCATGAAGTCGTACGACGCCGTCAACGAGAATTTCAAGGCGATATACTCGCAGCTCTCCGGCGGAGGGGAGGCGTTCATGGGTCTCGAGAACGAGGACGATCCGTTCTCCGGCGGTCTGATGATCAACGCCAAACCCAAGAACGGCAAGATGCTGAAGCTGGAGGCCCTCTCCGGAGGGGAGAAGTCCCTCACGGCGCTGTCGTTCATATTCGCCATACAGGAGCATCAGCCGTCCCCGTTCTATGTTCTGGACGAGGTGGACATGTTCCTCGACTCTATCAACGCGGAGATGGTCGCACGCAGGATCAAGGAGAGCTCCGCGAAGGCACAGTTCATACAGGTCTCCCTGAGGAAGGTCACGCTGGCACTGGCCGACCACCTCATCGGGGTGACCAGGCCGCCCAGCGGCATAAGCAGGGTGATAATGCAGCCCGACCTCGCCGAGGTCTCCCGCTACGAGGAGGAGGCTCTGAAGAGGCAGAAGGAGGCGATTTGAGATGGATGGGAACACAAGGATGGAGGAACTGGAGCAGCACCTGCTGTTCCACAAGGCGCTCGCGGACGACGACGAGTCGATCAGGCGCCTCGGAGGTTACATGGACATCCTCTCCCGGGCCGAATCCGGTGAGAGGCTCCAGGACCCCGTTGACGAATCGATACGCGCCGTGTTCAGCCTGGTGCTGGAGAACGGCATGGACCCCTGGGAGATCGACCTGTCGCAGTTCGTGAGGATGTACGAGGCGAAGGTCTCCACCGACAGCTTCGACATGATCGTGGCCGGAAAGCTGCTGCTGATGGCGTATAGGATCCTGAGGATGCAGTCCGATTCCACGAGGGAGAGGAGCGAGCCCCCCGCGGAGCCTGTGATTGAGGAGATCGACGACAGCTTCTTCTTCGACGACGAGCCGATGTACGTGCCCGAGGTGTCGTTCAGAGAGGCGTATCAGAGGGAGCCGGTGAGGCCGGTGACCATGTACGAGCTGATCGACGCGTTCGAGGACGCCAGGAAGGAGATCGAGATCCAGAAGGAGAGGGAGCGCGTGCGCGCGGAGCTCAAGGCCAAGGAGCCGAAGACGTTCCAGAACAAGGCGCACGACGAGGACGACGAGCAGGACATCGAGGCGGTCTGGAAGAGGATCGAGAGGCTCGGGGTCGGACAGATATGCATACGCGACCTGTACACCGGGAGCCTGGACGAGAACCTCACGGTGTTCGTGTCCGTCCTCCACCTGGTCAGGGACGGCCGCCTCCTCGTATGGCAGGACGAGCTCCCGTCCGGCGAGATATTCGTGGAGATCAGGACGGACATGTCCTCCGGCTCCATAGAGGACAGTCCGAGAGGGAGGATCACCGAGGCGGTGATCTGAGTTGGATGCCAAACGCGCGGTTGAGGCCGCGCTGTTCTCCAGTGCGGAGGGTCTCAGGCTGTCCGAGATCTCCGTCAGGACCGGCATCCCGGAGGAGGAGCTCCGCACAGCCGCCATGGATCTGAAGAGGGAGTACGAGGAGCGCGACTCCGCCATCATGATCTCCAAGGTGGACAACAGGTTCAGGATGATGCTGCGTGCGGAGTTCTCCGACTTCACAGGGACGTTCGCAAAGGCTGAGATGCCCGCAGGCGTCATGAGGACCCTCTCCACCATAGCGTACAACCAGCCCGTCCTCCAGTCCACGCTCCTGAAGACCCGCGGACCGCGCACCTATGATGATGTCCACAGGCTCATCGAGATGGGGTTCGTCAGCGGCAAGAAGTCCGGGCAGACCCTCGAGCTGACGACCACCAGCAAGTTCTCGGAGTACTTCGGCATAGGTTCGACCAGGAAGGCCGACATCAGGGCATGGATCGAGGCCCAGGCCAAGAACCCACCGGAAGCCGACAAGGAATGACGGCATGCGGGGCCATCCCATCCGGCCCCCTCCGTCCATTCCATCGTACGGATATATTGCATTATTGCAATGGTTTCTCATCCGTGTTGTCATAGGGCATCGCGATTCCGTTTACAAAGGCATATGGACAATCGTGATCCCCATCATCTGGGTGGCCGGCTCGGAGAGGGGCGGCATTTCCGGGCGGCCAGTGCATTCCGGGTCCTTCCGTATCCACGGTTGCGGAACGCCAACAATATGTTGTGCTATGACAATCAGCGGAATATATAGAATATCCAATTGCTCCGAATCTCCTTAGTCCTCTAGAAAACCTATATAACATGACC
>CAZLMR010000012.1:0-14840 GCA_964560575.1 uncultured Methanomassiliicoccales archaeon
GGAGCTTCCTGCACATCTCCTCCGCCTCGGCCTGGGCCTGGTCTGCGGGGGCGTCGATCTCCACCTCGAAGAGTTTCACTGTCTTGACACCGGTGATGCCCTGGAATCCGAGGGACTGGAGGGTCTTCATGGTGTTCTTTCCCTCCGGGTCCGCGACCCCTTTCTTGAGCTCGATTCTGATCTCGACGATCGTCATGCTGAAGCGATTGCACCCCACTTTTATTAATGTACGCGCGGGCACGGGTGCGCGCAAGGATTATCAGATGTGCCAGACGATACGGTGGGTGATGACAGACTCCATCGTCCTCAAGGTCGCCATGGCGCGGAGGCAGTCCGAGGCGGGATACGGCCGCGCCAGGATCGACTCCGACTCGCGCGCGAAGCTGGGGTTGGACATAGGCGACACCATAGAGATCGTCGGCAAGAGGCCCGTGGTCGCGAAGGTCTTCAAATGCGATCCGGAGGACGAGGGGAAGGGCATGATCTTCATAGACGGCCTTACGAGGACCAGCGCCGGGATCAGCGTGGACGAGAACGTCACCGTCAGGAGATGCGAGCCCCTGCTGGCCGAGCAGGTGGTGCTGGCACCGAACATCCCGGACGGCAAGAGGATAAGCTTCGAGAAGGGCATCGAGGACGTCTTCCTGAGGGGGCTCATGGCGAGGCCGCTCATAGCCGGCACAGACATCATCGTGCCTAACATCGCCCTCATGGGCAACAGGTCCACCTTCTCTGTGGTCTCCACCGTCCCCACCGGCCCGGTCCTCGTCACCGGCAGCACCACGATCGTGGTGAAGGGGTCCCCGAAGAAGCAGAAGGTGAAGAGGAGCGGCGGACAGCAGATCACCTACGACGACATAGGCGGCCTCGACGAGGAGCTGAAGCGCATCAGGGAGATGGTCGAGCTCCCGCTGAAGCATCCGGAGCTGTTCGACAGGCTGGGCATCGGCGCGCCTCGCGGCGTCCTCCTCTACGGCCCGCCGGGCACGGGGAAGACCCTGATAGCCGAGGCGGTCGCCAACGAATCCGGCGCCACGCTGTACTCCGTCCGCGGGCCGGAGATCATGGGCCAGTACTACGGCCAGAGCGAGGAGCGCCTCAGGGACATTTTCAAAGAAGCTTCGGAGAACAACCCGAGCATCATCTTCCTGGACGAGATAGACTCCATCGCGCCCAACAGGGACTCGGTCTACGGGGAGGTCGAGAGGAGGGTGGTGGCGCAGCTGCTCACCCTCATGGACGGCCTCGGGGACCGCGGGAACGTCATCGTCATCGGGGCGACCAACAGGGAGGATTCCATAGACCCGGCCCTCAGGAGACCCGGGAGGTTCGACAGGGAGATCGAGATCGGCGTACCCGGGAGGAGGTCCCGCAGGGACATCCTCGACGTCCACACCAGGGACATGCCCCTGACCGACGACGTCGACATAGACGCCCTGGCGGGACTGACCCAGGGGTTCGTGGGAGCGGACCTGGCCGCCCTGTGCAGGGAGGCCGCCATGAGATGCCTGAGCACCCGCATGAGCGAGCTGGACCTGGACAAGCCCGTGCCGTCCCGGATACTGGAGGGGATGAGGGTGTCGATGGACGACTTCCTCCAGGCGCTCAACGACGTGGATCCCAGCGGCATGAGGGAGGTCCTGGTGGAGATCCCGAAGGTCACATGGGACGACGTCGGAGGGATGGACGACGTCCGCAGGGAGATCGAGGAGGTGTTCGTCCCCGAGGAGGGCAACCGGGCCTACGAGAGGCTCGGCATCGAACCCGGCCGCGGGATACTGCTGTACGGCCCTCCGGGCACCGGGAAGACCCTCATGGCCAAGGCCATCGCGAACGAGTCCGGGTGCAACTTCATCTCCGTCAGCGGCCCCGAGGTCGCGAGCAAGTGGATGGGTGAGAGCGAGAGGGCGATCCGCCAGATGTTCAAGAGGGCCAAGCAGATGGCGCCCTGCATCATATTCTTCGACGAGATCGACTCGATGGCCCCCATCAGGGGAGGCGGCGACGGATCCGCCTGGGAGAGGGTCGTCGCACAGCTGCTGACGTCCATGGATGGGATGGAGAGCATGAAGAACGTCACCGTCATGGCCGCGACCAACAGACCGGACATGATCGATCCGGCGCTCCTGAGGCCCGGGAGGTTCGACAGGCTGATACTCGTGGGCAAGCCGGACGGGGAGGCCCGCCTGAACATACTCAGGGTGCACACGAGGAACATGCCCCTGGACGGGGTGGACCTGAACTGGCTAGCGGCATCCACCGACGGATACGTGGGGGCGGACCTGGCCGCCCTGTGCAGGGAGGCCGCCCTGTGCGCGTACCGCGAGGACAGGGACGCGGACAGGGTCGGACCGGAACATTTCGTAAAAGCGCTGGAGAGGGTGGCCCCGTCCGTGGACCAGGCCACCTTCGACAGCTATCAAAAGATGGGGCGCGACATCAAGAAGCGCCGCACCAGTTGGGACACCGTCCCGTTCTACGGATGATCAGTGCCTTCCGCAGGTGCACTCGTGGTCGCCCTCGCCGTGATGGTTGCAGGTGGCCTCCGAACACATGGCCAGCGTGCCTTCCGCGAACGCCCTGGCGGCGTCGTCCGCGCTCCCGGAGTTCCCCGAGCAGACCTGTATGCCGGATGCCTCCAGGCCCTGCCTGGCACCCATGCCGAGCCCGCCGCAGATCAGGGTCGACACCCCCAGCTGCCTGAGGACGCCGACGAGTTCGCCGTGACCCCTGCCCTGGTTGTCGACGACCTCCGATGACAGCACCCTGCCGTCCTGGATCTCGTAGACCTTGAACTGCTCGGTCCTGCCGAAATGCTGGAAGATCTCCCCGTTCTCGTATGTCACCGCTACCTTCATCGTCTCATCTCTGTGCCTATCCGTCATCATGGTGCATCCCGGGCATCTCCCGCCGTCGGCGCGGGGGCAACCGTGCCCGCATTTCTCAGCGGGGCATCTCCCGCGCCTGACGGCGGTGCAACCCTCGAGATCGGGATCGCAGGGTCCGCGCTCCCATCCGGACATTGTCTGGAGGAAAACTGCGAGCTCCCGGATGGCGTCCCTGTCCACGGAGTAGTGGGTGAAGTACCCCCTCTTCTCCGAGGACACGAGTCCCGCCTCACGCAGGACCCTCATGTGCTGGGACACCGCGGCATCCGAGATCCCGAGCCTTCTGGCGATGGCCCCAGCGCATATGTCATGGTTCAGCAGTATCGTCACGATCCTGAACCTGGTATCGTCGGAGATCGCTCTCAGGGTCTCTATCGGGTCGCCCATTCTCTGCACCTTTCGTTTAAGCAGATGCTTAAACAGATTCGTGATATATAAAACAGACAGTATCAGGATGTAATCTTGGAACGATCGGGCTCAGAGGTCCTTGGCCATGTATGGCAGGTCGTAGTCGAAGCCGAGGGACCTGTAGTATCCTCTGACACCGACCCCGCTGGTTACCCTTATCCTGGTCCTTCCGGCCTCGCGCGCGATCCTCTCGGCCTCCGCCACGAGCTCCCTGCCGAAGCCCCTGTGCTGCCAGTCCTCACCCTCGTCGCCTATGGACGCGACCCTGCCGAAGACCTTCAGCTCCCTGATCGTGGCCGCCGGATTGGAGTCGATCCTGACCCTCACGTACCCTATGATGGAGTCCTCGTACTCCAGGGCCACGAAGTGCTCCGTGCCGCCGCATGACTCATACACGGTGTCCTTCATGACTACCTTGGATGGGTCGCGCAGGACCGTGCCGGTGTGGCCGACCTCCCTGCAGCGGATGCATCTGCATCTCATCCCGTTGTCGCGCATGTAGTCCGCGACCAGCTGCCTGATGTTGCTCTTCCTGATCCCCGCCGAGATCTCCGTGACCGGGATGTCCCTCTGAATGCGCTGTATGCGGACGTACTCCGGGACAATCGACTTCATCTCGGCCAGGAGTCTTGTGGCCGTGTCCTCCAGGTACGGATGGTACTCGCCGGCCCTCCAGGAGTCGTAGACCTTCGTTCCGGCCACGACCAGGAGGGGGTAGAACTTCAGCATGTCCGGCCTGTACGCGGGGTCGTCGAACACCTTCTCGAAACAGCGGAGGTCGTTCTCCGGGGAGGAGCCCGGGAGACCGGGCATGATGTGGTAGCATATCTTGAGGCCGTGCTCCTTGCAGTCCCTGGTGCATCTGCGGACCTCAGCGGTGCCATGGCCCCTGTCAACACCGGCCAGGACGTCGTCGTCCAGGATCTGCACCCCCAGCTCCACCCTCGTGGCGCCGAACGCCATGACCCTCTCGATCTGCTCCGCCGTGAACACGTCCGGGCGTGTCTCCACAGTCAGCCCGACGCATCTGTGCTCCGATGTCTCGTTGAGCCTCTGGGCCTCCTCCAGCGTCTCGGAGTCCTCGCCGTTCAATGCGTCGAAGCATCTGCCCACGAACCACTCCTGGTACTCCGGCTCGCGGCTGGTGAAGGTCCCTCCCATGATGATGAGGTCGATCTTGTCGGTCTTATGGCCGATCTCGGTGAGCTGCGTGACCCTGTCGGTGACCTGCATCCACGGATCGAAGCGGTTCCTGCCGGCGCGCCTGGCGGCGGGCTCCTTCCCGGTGTAGGACTGAGGGGAGTCGTTCTGGACCCCTCCGGGACAGAAGGAGCAGCGGCCGTGAGGACAGTCGTGGGGGGATGTCATCACCGCCACGACGGCCACCCCGCTGATGGTGCGGGTCGGCTTCTTGAGCAGGAACGGAGTGAGCAGCTTGCGGTCCTCGGGCTCTACGTTCGCCAGGATGTCGGAGTTCGGCGGGACCTCTACGAAACCGTATGCCTTGCACAGCTTCAGCTTGAGATTCTGCAGCTGGTCGCGGTCGGTGACCCTGCCGGTCTTGACCGCGTCGATCATCTCGCGCGAGAACGAGGCTATGTCCCTCTCATCCGTAGAAGATGTTGCCGGCATCGGATCTCTTCTCCGCCTTCTCGGGGGCGGCCTCGAGCTGGTCCAGGCAGACGACGGATGACGAGGCGATGAACCTCAGGGTGCCGCCGACGTCGAAGACCATTGCCGTCTCCGTGCCTATGGCGGAGAGCCCCTTGAAAACGCCTTCGAACTCCCTGCACTCGTCGCGGGAGTACCTCCAAGAAACAGCGAATCTCGCGCCGGGCGCGACCGTGAACTCGTTCTCCACTGAAAATCACCTCTTCTGGGTCAGCTCCTGGAAGTGGACGATGGTCTTGCGGTAGTTCTCCATGGCCATGTTCACGTTCGCCTCGGTGAAGCTCCACGCCTTGGCCAGGTCGCCGAACCTGATGCGGTAGCCCTTGCGGACCTGACCGTCGTACTCGACGTCCATGGCCTCCAGGAGGTCCATCGACTTGAGCTTGTTGATGTGCCTGTATATGGTCGGCTTGGTGGTCCCCAGAAGGGAGGCCAGCTCCTCCACGGTCCACGCCTTCGAGGGGTGCGCCATGAGGTGGTCCATGAACAGGCGGTAAGGCACGCTGTCCCTGACGGTGATCGCCCCGGTCTTGGGATCGTACCCCTTGGGCAGGTATCCTATCTGAACCAGCAGAGTCTCCGCTACGACGTTGACATCGTCCACCCCCGTCATGGGGGTGTTGCTGACCACCTGCAGTTCGAACATATACCGACCGAGTGCGTTCACTGTTAAGCTGGTATATTAACTTTGTATCGACCTGACATTAAAACGTATGAGCTCAGACGACGTCCTTGAGCCTGTCTATGGCCAGCAGCACGCTCGTGGTGGGTATCACGCGGGACACCGGGATCGACAGGATCTTCTCCACGGTCGGGGCGACGATCGGCGCACAGACCACGCCCAGGGCCCCGTCGCGCTCCGCACGGACGGCGGCGATGATCGCATCCTCAACGGTCGACACCGGGTACTCCCTGACGTTGACCGTGAGCCCGTCCATGTCGACGGACTTCGGCAGGTTCTCCAGGACCGCCGTGAACGCTATGACCCCGATGAAGTGGGAGTCCTCCGGCTCCATGAGGATCTTCAGGGACTTGATCACCTGGCGGACCGTGCGGAGATTGGGTTCGCGCTTGTCCTCGAGGATCTTGTACATCGTGCTCTGGGAGATCCCAGAGAGCTGACAGAACTCGTTGAGGGACATATTCAGCTCGTCGTCGAGGATACTGCGGAAGGCCTTCTGGAACCCTCCGTCCTCCCTCAGCATTCCTGATATGAGGTCTGCGATTGTCATCTCTCCCCCTTCGCGAAAGCGGCCGCGCTCGTGCCCGCGACGCATCCCTGGCCGACGGCCTTGGCGACCTGCCACGGCCTCCCGGTGACGTCCCCGCAGGCGTAGACCCCGGGCACCCCCGTGGCGCAGTCGCAGTCGACCTTGATCGAATCGTCCATCTCGGGCATGACGTCCAGGTCCATCGCCAGATCGGCGGAGGACCTCGCGCCCAACTCTATGAACACCCCGTCCGTGGGTATGACGGTGCCGTCATCCAGCTCCAGGGACTCGACCTTCCCGTCGCCGTGGATCGCCTTGGGTCTGGATCCGAAAATCCTGACGCCTGCCGCCTCCGCCTTCGACACGAGCGCCTGGTTCGCCTGCATGTCCCAGGCGACCCATGATGTCTCCGATGCGTACCCGGTCATCATCTCGGCGGAGACCGCGGCCTCGGACTCGTTCCCGACTATGACGGCCCTGCGGCCTCTGTAGAAGTTGCAGTCGCACACCGCGCAGTAGCTTACGCCCTTGCCGAACAGCTCCTTCTCGCCGGGTATGCCCAGCTTCTTCCTGGCTATTCCGGTGGCTATGACGACTGCCTTGGAGACGACCTCGGAACCGTCCTCGAGCGTGAAGCGGAACGAGTCGCCGTCCTTCGCGGACGCTATGACGTTCTGACCGAGGAACACGGCGCCGGTGGACTCGGCCTGCCTGATGCCTTCGGCTATGAGATTGTACCCCGAGACCTTCCCGGTCCCGAAGTAGTTGTCCATCTCCGTGCCCGATGCGGCGCTGGCGGCGGGTTTGCCCGCCACAGCCACGGCGACCTTGCGTCTGGACGCATGGATGGCTGCCTGTATGCCGGCCGGACCGGAGCCTATGATGAACACGTCGGCGTCCATCAGAGGCCGCTCACGTACTGGAGAATGTCGTCCTTGGGCCTGAGTCCCACCAGAGCGTCGACGAGCACCCTGTCCTTGAAGACCAGGAGGGTGGGGATGGCGTTGATGTTGAACCTGATGGCGATGGCCTGGTTCTCATCGGTGTTGAGCTTGGCCACTCCGACCTTTCCTGCGAGGTCGTTGGCGAGCTCCTCGATTATGGGTCCCATGCGCCTGCAGGGTCCGCACCAGGGCGCCCAGCAGTCGATGATGGCGATGTGGTTCGACTCGACAAAGGAATCGAAATTGGACTCGTTAAGTTCTGTGACCATGTTAATCAGCCTCCGTATCTCATGTGTCTTTTAAGAAATTGAGGTAAGATGTTTCAAATCAAATCGAATTCGCGCGCCAGCGGGAGGTCGGGATACTGACCTATGCGGTCGGGGATCACGTCCAGGTCCTCCCCGTAGAGCTCCGACAGCTCGGCATGCAGCGCGTCCACTCTGTCGGCGCCGCGCTCCGCACCCTTGTTCCTCAGCTTGTCGGACGAGTGTGTGTGCTTGACCACCTTGTTGTCGCTGACCATGTTGTCAGCGTGGGCGACGATCTTCTCCTCGAGGGTGCGGGGCATGTAGTCCGCCTTCGGAAGGCCCATCTCCTCCACATCCTCGTCATCCAGCCCGGCGCCGGTGTGCTTGCGGACGATCTCCACCAGCGACTGCGGCAGGCCGTGGGCCTGGATGATCTGAGACCCTATGTACGCGTGCATGATGGAGTGGTCCACCGAGCGGCCTATGTCATGGAGCAGCGCCCCCGCCCTCACCAGGTCGGGATCCGCCCCGCCTATGTGGGAGACCATCTCCTTGGCCACGGCCTCGACCGTGCAGCAGTGGATGATGACCCTGCGTTTGCATCCGGCCTCGATCAGTAGCTCGACGCATTCCTTCTCACTCGGGATGGTGCTCGACAACCGTCTTCCCCCTCTCGTTGGGGACCACCTCTAGCTCCCCTCCGCGGTCTGCGTAGAGCGCCTTCCCCTCGGTGAACCTGTCGAGGAATATCGCCAGCGCGGCGATCTCCGAGTGGGGCTGGTTGCCCACGGAGA
Organism: uncultured Methanomassiliicoccales archaeon; assembly: GCA_964560575.1. Taxonomy (GTDB): domain Archaea; phylum Thermoplasmatota; class Thermoplasmata; order Methanomassiliicoccales; family Methanomethylophilaceae; genus Methanoprimaticola. The sequence goes on from CAZLMR010000012.1 coordinate 8,165, forward strand.
CGTTGAAGTCCGCGCGCTGGTACACCTCCGCCGGCACCTTCTCGGCGCCGACGACGATCATGATGTCCTCGTCGCGGGGGATCTTGGGCAGAGCCTCGTCCACCCTCTGACCGTACATCGTGAGGTGGACGACCTTGCCCTGGAAGTCCCTGATGGCCTCTTTCCAGCTGACCCCGGTCTTTATGGAGTAGTCCCCTCCGAACCTCTGGACGACGCTGCGGATGTTCTCCTCAAGCACCGGGTCCTCCGTGTCGACGTAGATGCCCTTCGCCCCGAGGGCCCTGGATGAGAGCGCTACGTGCGTGGTGACCCTCTTGTCCCTCTGGGGGCGATGGCCGATCCTCATAATCCAGATATCGGACATCGGAATTACTCTTCACGGATCAGTTCGATTCTGTGTCCGCGGTAGTCCATCTTGACGGACCTGCGGACCAGGCTTTTGAGCATCGTCGATGAAAGGCCCAGGGATTCTGCGATGTCCCCCGAGAACCTTCCGTCCTTTCCCACTTCGGCCAGGATCTTGGCCTCGATCTCCGCGTACTCCTCGTCGCTCATCATGGCGGCTGTGAGAACATCGCTGATCTCATACACCGGCCACTGTGCGTTGATGCTGAAAGACGTGTAGTATGTGTGGTACGACTTCTCGGGGTACCCACCGTCCTTGGACATCCAGCGTGTCTCGACCAGCTTCATCTTCTCGAAGAAGATGATGGCGTCCCTTCCCTCGGGGCCGAACTTCTGCTCGATCTCATCCGCCGTTCTCCACTCTAAGGTCACCTCTTTCAAAACATCTCTTTTGACGGGTGTATCAACGGACCTCAACATCGGTACGAGTTCCGACGGCTCGTTGATGACCTTGATTCTATTCATGGTCTCGCTACATACGTTCGAAAGTATATAATGAATTATTTGACCAACATCAATGCCAGTCCATAGGGACTTGATGACGTTGTGACAACATGGAGCGCGTATTATGTCTGAGAGGAGACATCGTGTACCGCGTTCCGCCCGGACGATCCGCGGTGCCGCGCACCTGTCCAGCACCTCCACGGCGCGAAGGTTTAATACAGACCTCCCTAATTCAACGTCAATGAAAGCTGAGAAACAGCCCGAACTTAGGTGGCAGTGCCTTAACTGCTACAAGACCTACAAGGGTCCGGACGCCGAGCAGAAGGCTCTGGACTGCTGCGGTTCCATCGTCCAGGGATGGTGGGCAAACTACAACAAGTGGGGCAGACAGAAGTGGTACGGCCGCTGAGCCGGCACCCTCCCCAAACCCTTACTTTTTAACATGGATTATCGGAGATTATGCACGGGGGCGTGACATCGGTTGACTGACAGCAAGGACCCAGTGGGTTCGCTCATCGAAGATGTCGAACTCCTCGAGAGGCATATCTCCATCCTCAAGACCGTCAGAGGGAACCAACCTGTCGGACTCATAAGACTGTCCGAGATGACCGGGATCCCCAAGCACAGGGTCAGGTACTCCCTCAAGCTCCTGGAACAACAGGGGATCATCATCGCCACGCCCGAGGGCGCCACCGTCTCGGACCGCTACGACGGCTTCATGGAGGAGATGGCGGAGTACATCGAGGAACTGGCGACCAGGATAGAGAGGCTCAGAGGGATCCTCTGAGTCCGTTGCGTTCCAGAAGCTCCGACTCCCACCTCTCCAGGAAGTCATCGGCCATCCTATCGATACGGCGGATTGTCGGGTTGTCGACGCCCATCCTCTCGCTGAGAAGATCCAACCTGTCGGCTATCCATGTGATCCACACGTCTTCTCCTCCAGCCACCTGTGACACTGCCTCCTCCAGGACCACCTTCCAATCGACATGGTTCAACTCAACCAGTTGCATACAGTCATCGATATCCCCATCCCTGCTGGTGATCGATTTGAAGATCAGGATATCACTGCCGGAGCATGACAGGAGTCTCACGTTACCACTACTGTGACGTATGGTTGTACGTGATACCATACGCTCCGAGAGTTCCAATCTGCCACAGACCCTCGTATCGAAGAGATCTACCCTGAAGCCATCCTCACGCTCGAACATATCGGACAGATTCAATCTGGCATACTCCGCACCTGGACGAATCGACTTGAATCCTGCATCTTTCAGTGCCCTGCGAACAGAATGATATTCCTTCTCCCCACGTACCACAAGATCGACATCCTTTGTCGCGGCCTTGCAGCCGAGGAACATCATCGCCCCGCCACCTATCAGATAAATATCAATGGCAGAGTCAACTCTGTTCGAGATTTCATCCATGAGCCCGGCGATCCTCCCGATCTCTGTTATCATTACAACACCTCTTCTTCGATACGGGTATTCACATCATCCCATGTTGGCCAGCGATCAATCTTCTCACCGCATCTTATGCGGTTGAACCTCTCTAAAAAATCTGGATTGGCTTTGATAGATGACTTGTTGCGCAGATAGAACAGGATGAGAACCATACGCAACCTGTGGTCACCCTCCTTCTCCGCGATCAGATAGGCGTCGTTGAATGCTTTGCTGATATCCACGGGTGACTTCGATGTGGTATAGTATACAGTATCGAACCAGGATTCGAAACCGTATTCTCTGAAGATGGAAAACGCTGTACGCTGTTCATCCAGCTCCCCGGGAAAGGAGAACAGCACCTCATCTCTCCTGTTCCTGTATATGACAGCTCCATCCACCACACGCGGATCGAACACCTCCATCTGATCCTCAAGACTGTCTAGTGTCTCTCTCAGGCCATTCCACATACGATCGTTCAGTACGTAACGACCGCCGTCCACCTTCCTGACCGCACCAGATGCGGTCGCCAAGCTCAGACGTCTGAACACTGTTGCCCGGGATAACCCAAGACTGCCCATGATCTCCTCAACCGTACGCGGTACCCTGACCTCCATCAATACATCCATTCCGGAGTCTGCCAGAACATCAGCCCTTTCAAGTGAGGGGCGCATGAGATTCGCCAATCTTAGTGAAGATGCGTTCGAACTCAAACCTATATCACGTGTGTCTTTTAATATACAATTGCATTTAAGACTTCGTATGATATCATACACTCTGGCAGGCGTTATGCTCATGACATTTGAAAGCGAATGCACATCGTTTATCCCATTTGCCACATGATGCAGTAGAACAAGCTCTGAACGAGTGAACATAGTCTCATATTCCTTTAATTTCTAAATAGTTTTAAAGTTTTATAAGACTAACTCGATATCATACCGACGCTCTGTGATACATCAGGATCTGCCGATTCGACAGAGCCATGATCCTGTAAGATGTGCTCCCCTCGGTTTACCAAAAGATCTAATAACGTCAATTATTTGATGGTCAAATATCGTACTATTACACATAACCTATGACAAGGAACGATACGGCGAATGATTTGAAGGGCAGGGAAAGAGCCGGATCGAATTGGATCGATAAACGGAGGATTGAGAATAATGGACAGAGAGAACATCAGAGCATATGTGAACTGGTACTGCAGATTGCGTGATGTCCAGTATGCGGCATATGAGGAATACGCCAGAAGATTCGGACTGACGACCAACGAACTGTTTGTGCTTGACATCATATGGTTCGCCGCCGAAGGCTGCTCCCAGACGGATATAAGCAAAAGGATGTCAACATCCAAACAGACCATCAGTGCAATCATCAAGAAATTCATGCGGATGGGTTATGTGACGCTCTCGGAATCGGAATCGGATAGACGCAACAAAATCGTGAGGCTCACGGACTCGGGGATGGAATACGCCCGCCGCATCATCATCCCTGCCGCCGAGGCAGAGATCGATGCCATGGGAGAACTGTCTGAGAAGGAGATCGAGACACTTGTCCACCTGACGGACAAACTCTCGTTCAACATGAAGAATCACTTCGAGAATGCGAGGGAGCCACGATGATCATCAACACGGGCGGTCGCACCGACACCGTCCAGCACTACACGGAATGGCTGCTCAACCGGTTCTCGGAGGGATACGTACTCTCCCGCAACCCGCTGTTCCCGAACAAGGTCACACGCTACGAGCTCACCCCGGACAAGGTGGACTGCCTGGTGTTCTGCTCCAAGGACTACTCTCCCATACTCCCCAGGCTGCACGAGATCACCGACCGCTTCAACACGTACTTCCACTACACGATCACCCCCTATGGCAGGGACATCGAGCCCGGCGTACCGTCCGTCGAAGAGAGCATCGGGACCCTGGAGAGGCTGTCCGGGATGGTCGGCAGACGCAGGGTGGCATGGCGGTACGACCCTGTGCTCCTGACCCCCGGACACACGGTGGAGACCCACCTGGAATCCTTCGAGAGGATGGCGTCCCTGATTGCGCCGCATGTGGACAGGTGCATCTTCAGCTTCGTCGAGACCTATAGGAAGCTCGAGCGCAACATGCCGGAACTGGTGCCGATGACGGATGACGACAGGGACGAGCTGGCAAAGGGATTCGGCAGGGTGGCGTCCGCCAACGGAATGACCATCCAGGCCTGCGGCACCAACGGGGACTTCACACGGTACGGCATCCTCAGCTCCGGATGCATAACCCTGGACATGCTCGGGAGGGCGAACGGCATCGCTTTCAGGGACCTCAGGCACAAGGGCACCCGCGAGGGCTGCCACTGCATCGAGAGCAGGGACATAGGCGCGTACGACACCTGCCCCAACGGCTGCAGGTACTGCTACGCCAACAGCAGCCCCGAGAGGGTCAGAGCGAACATCCCTCTGCACGACCCGACGTCGCCGATAATCCTGGGGCATCCAAGGCCAGAGGACACGGTGGTCCAGGGTGCGCAGAGATCGTTTCTGGCCGGGAGGGGGACATGAGCGGACCGGTCATCAGGCATGTGGGCGCGAGGAGCATCGTGTCGATGACGGACCTGCCGGTCGGGGACTTCGCCGCCAACCCGTACATCGGGTGCACCCATGCATGCAGGTACTGCTACGCGTCCTTCATGAAGCGCTTCACCGGGCACCCCGAACCGTGGGGCGGATTCCTGGATGTGAAGCATTGGCCGGAGATCCGCGACCCCTCGAGATACGCCGGGAAGGAGATATTCATAGGGTCGGTCACCGACCCGTACAACCCGCAGGAGGCGGAGCACGGACGCACCAGGGCCCTGCTGGAACAGCTGGAGGGCAGCGGCGCCAGGATCAGCATCGCCACCAAGTCCGACCTCGTCCTCAGGGACCTGGACCTGATACGCACGTTCCCCGGAGCGCGCGTGTCCGTCTCGATCAACACCCTGGACGAAACGTTCAGACGGGACATGGACTCGGCCGTGCCCATATCGAGGAGGCTGGATGCCCTGAAGGTCCTGCACGACGCGGGGATCAGGACCACGTGCTTCATATCGCCAATCTTCCCGGGGATCACCGACCCGCGGGAGATAATAGCCAGGGCGAGGGACCGCTGCAACCTGGTCTGGCTGGAGAACCTGAACCTCAGGGGATCCTTCAAATCGGACATCATGGCATACATCTCCTACAGACACCCCGAACTGCTGCCGCTGTACCGGCGCATATACACGGAGCGCGACATGGGATACTGGGAGGACCTGGATACGAAGATGGCGGAGTTCTGCAGGGAGACGGGGCTGGAGTACGTCGTGAACGATGACAGCATGGAGCGCCCGTTCGAGGACCCGCCGATCGTTGTCAACTTCTTCTATCACGAGAGGATCAGGAGATCAGCGGGAGGGATGCGCGATGCCGGAACTGCCTGAGATAGAGACTGTCAGAAGGGCGATAGGCCCCATGATGATCGGCCGCAGGGTCACGGACGTCGACGTGGTGCAGCCGAGGACCATCGCACATCCGGATCCTGGGACGTTCCGCAACGCGCTCATCGGAAGGAGGTTCACCGACCTCATCCGCAGGGGGAAGTTCCTGACGGCCACCCTCGATGACGGAGGCAGGATGGTCATGCACATGAGGATGACGGGATGCCTGCTGGCGGTCCCGAGCGACCGCCCCGAGGAGCGTCACACCCGCCTGGTGATCGCCATGGATGACGGGACGGAGCTCCGCTTCTCGGACATGCGCAGATTCGGGCGCTTCTGGTACTTCGGTGACGGGGAGGAGGACCGCATCTCAGGCATCGCCGACCTGGGTCCCGAACCGGACGACCCGGCCCTGACACCCGGATACCTGGAGGGGCGCCTGGGACGCAGCCGCAGGGCCGTGAAGGAGTGCCTCCTGGACCAGACCGTGGTGGCGGGCATCGGCAACATCTACTCTGACGAGATCCTGTTCGCCACCGGGATCGACCCGGCGTGCCCCGCATACCTCCTGGACCGCGAGGACTGGGAACGCCTGGCAAAGGAGATCCCTCGGACGATCGGATTCTTCGTCGATAGGAACGTCGTGAGCCCCGAGGAATGGATGGAGACCGACGGCAAGGACTACCGCAACACCCCGTACATCCGGATATACGGCCATGCGGGCGAGCCCTGCCCCGTCTGCGGCACGACGCTGGTGAAGAGGACCGTGGGCGGCCGCGGAAGCGTCCACTGCCCCATGTGCCAGAGGGAGCGCAGATGCTGAGCGCCGACCAGCTGTACGACAGGCTCATAGGCAGGCTCGGCTGCGATCGGGACGATGGCACGATCAGAGAATACTTCGAATCGGGGCTGGGACATGACGCCCTGCGCCTCGGCGGCATGCACAGGCTGATCCT
>CAZLMR010000013.1:0-13647 GCA_964560575.1 uncultured Methanomassiliicoccales archaeon
CCCTCTTCTCGATCTCCATCCCTGTGCGCATCTCGAACTCCCTGACCAGATGCTCCTCTTCGGATGTCACGAAGGAAACTGCGGTTCCCTCCCTTCCGGCCCTGCCGGTCCTTCCGATGCGGTGGATGTAGGTGTCGATGTCGTCGGGCATGTCGTAGTTGATCACGTAGGTGATGTCGTCGATGTCCAGTCCCCTGGCGGCGACGTCTGTGGCGATGAGGATGTCGGTCTTGTCCTCCCTGAAGTCGGCCATGACCTTCTCCCTTTTGGACTGGGGCATGTCGCCGTGGATGGCCTCGACCTTGTAGTCCAGGTTGGTGAGCCTCTCGTCCAGTACGTCGACCATCTTCTTGGTCTGGCAGAAGATGATGGCCTTGGGCTGGTCGATGTCCAGGATCCTGCACAGTGCCCAGGACTTGTTCCTCCTGCCCACGGAGATGTAGTACTGCTTGGTGAGGTCGAGGACCACCTCGTCCTGGGAGACGGAGACCTCCTTGGGGTTGTGCATGTAGTCGAAGGCGAGCTGCTTGACGTTCTCCTGCATGGTGGCGGAGAACAGCATGGTGTGCCTCTTCTCGGGCATCGCCTTCAGGATGTACTCGATGTCCTCGATGAAACCCATGTCGAGCATCCTGTCCGCCTCGTCGAGGACCATGACGGAGACCTCGGAGAGGTTCAGGACGCCCCTGTTGATCATATCCCTGACACGACCGGGAGTTCCTGCGACTATGTCGCATCCCTGCTGGAGCTTCCTGATCTGTCCCTCGATGCTCGCACCGCCGTAGATCGGCAGGCACACGTGGCCAGAATACTTCGAGAGCTTAGTGAGCTCCCCGGACACCTGGTTCGCGAGCTCCCTGGTGGGGACGAGGACGATGGCGGAGGGCACCTTCCTCCCGGCCTCGATGGTCCCGAGGATGATCGATCCGTAAGCACCGGTCTTACCCGTTCCGGTCTGGGCCTGGCCGAACATGTCCACGCCCTTGATTCCGAGGGGGATGGAGTTGACCTGGATCGGGGTGGGTTCCTCCCATCCCATATCGTCCATTGCTTTCGCGACATCTTCCGGGATGCCTATGTCTGTGAATTTGGAGATCATTGAAACCACTGATCTGAAACTCTGCCTGGGACATGACCCAGACGACTTTCCTTTTTCATCGATGCGTACTTGGAAATCCTTTATAAATATTATTAAAAGGACGTTCTGGGAACACGGCTATGCGGAGTGTCCGGTCCGGTCGCGGTCGTGCGATGCACCGCTCCCATAGGGTCCTGACGGACCCTTCGATCCAGGCAGTGCCGAGTCTGTTGACTGATGCGGTCATCACCGCTTCATCCGATATCTTTATATCCAATCACACAATCCCCGACTTACCACGTGTGGACGTAGTGTAGCTGGTTATCACTTAACCTTGCCAAGGTTAGAACTCGGGTTCGAATCCCGGCGTCCGCACTCATCTCATTTTTCTGATCAAGTCTTTTTCAGGATATACCATTCGGATCCTGTGTTCCGTCAGTGCGTTCTCCGAGGGGAATGTCAGGGTAAATGTCAGGGTAAATGTCAGGGTAAATGTCAGGGTAAAACAACAATTGAATTTAATATAACAATGCAATTTACAATTATGGCGACTCCTCCATTCACGGTAAGTGCTAAGGCGATCAGCCTTGTTTCTGACATCAGTATCAAGCTTACCAGACTCACGATCGGTGGTTCGCCGCCATCGCCAATGCTCCGCCGTGTAAACATGATCCGATCCATCCAATCATCGTTGGCTATCGAGAACAACAGTTTGACCGTGTCGCAGGTAACAGATGTCATAGATGGCAAGAGGGTACTGGGGAACGCACGTGAGATACAAGAGGTGAAAAACGCCTTCGATTGCTACGACAAGTTGTCTGATATCAACCCCTACGATATGGACGATATGCTATCAGTGCATGGAATGATGATGCGTTATCTGCTGGATGACGCGGGCAGGTTCAGGGTCAGTGGCGTCTGCATATTCGCTGGGAAGGAATTGATTCATATGGCGCCTCCACCAGACCTTGTGCCCTCTCTGATGACGGAACTATTCGACTGGCTGAATAGTTCGGAGGATCACCCGCTGATCAAAGGTTGTGTGTTCCATTACGAATTCGAGTTCATACACCCGTTTTCCGATGGAAATGGACGTATCGGACGTCTGTGGCATACAGCTATCATGGCCTCATGGATTCCCGAGATGGCCTGGGTGCCTGTAGAATCAGTGGTCCGTGAGCGTCAATCAGAGTACTATGATGCGATAGCGGCGTCCACCTCGGCGGCAGACTCCGGACCATTCATCGACTTCATGCTGGAGGCCATACGTGATGCATTGGACGATGTAGCCAAAACGAGCGGGACCTATGGGATTGAACTGAATCCCACAGAGAACCATCTGCTCGGGATGATCCGTTCAGGAACGTACACGAACGCGTCAATGGCCGCAGAGGCATTGTCTGTGTCGGAGAGGACAATCTCACGCGCCCTAAAGAGTCTCAGGGAGAAGGGGCTGATTATGAGAGAGGGAACCGATAAGACCGGAAGATGGCGTGCGACTTGAGGGCCGGGTCACCAGGATTCGAATCGATCCCATGGGACCCAGGAATCGTGGCGATTCGTTCGGGGGATGATCCCCAGCCATCCGATCGGAGGGGACGGTCCCATGTCAGTTCACATCGGTCGATGGCACCGCGACAATCTTAAATGCGGTTCGGACATCACACCGGACATGATTCAGTGTCCGCGCGGTACGAGGGATTTCCTCCCCGATGATTTGGAGAAACGCAGGTTCTATGAGAACAGGCTCAGACATACCGCGAGGACGTTCGGCTTCAGAGAGGTGGAGACCCCCATATTCGAGGATGCGGAGCTCTTCATCCTCAGATCCGGACCCAATGTCCTGAAGGAGCTCTACGCCTTCGAGGACAAGGGCGGCAGGCAGATCGCCCTACGTCCCGAGATGACCGCGCCCGTCGTCAGGATGTTCGTCAACAACATGAGCAACGAGCCCAAGCCCATCAAGGTGTTCTACTTCGGGCAGTGCTTCAGGTACGAGAGGCCCCAGAGCGGAAGGTACAGGGAGTTCTTCCAGTTCGGCGCCGAGATCATCGGCAGCGCCACTCCGGAGACGGACGCGGAGGCCATCGCCTTGGCGTACGCAATGATCGGACAGATCGGCGTGAAGAACTACAGGATCCGCATCGGTCACATCGGCGTGCTCAGGCAGAGGATCGCAGACGCGGGGGTGCCCAAGGACAGGACCGCCGAGGTCCTGCAGAAGCTGGACAAGAAGCTCTACGACGAGGCCCGCCCGCTCATGGAGGACATGGGCGTCAAGACGGAGGATATCGACGACATTTTCTCGCTGACCGAGACCGTCGGCGGGGTCGAGGTCCTGGACAGGGTTCCCGGGGAGGCCGGGGACTGGCTCAGGCAGGTCGTCGCATACCTGAAGGTCATGGGCGTCGAGGACCTGGAGATCGACCTCGGTGTCGTGAGGGGACTCGACTACTACACCGGCATGGTGTTCGAGGCGGAGGCTCCCGCGCTGGGCGCGGAGAAGCAGATCTGCGGAGGAGGGTCCTACACGCTGTCCGAGCTCTTCGGAGGGGAGAAGGTGTTCTCCACAGGCTTCGCCATCGGATTCGACAGGATCCTTCTGGCTCTCGAGAAGGAGGGAAGCTCCTACGATCCCGAGGGCATCGATGCGTACGTCGTCCCGGTCACCGAGGACATGAGGGTCAAGTCGGCCGAGGTCACAGCCATGCTCAGGGCGGCCGGTGTCTCCGCCGACATGGACATCATGGGCAGGAAGATGGCCAAGGCTCTGAAGTTCGCCTCATCCGCCAGGGCCAGATACGCCATCATCATCGGTGCCAAGGAGATGGACCAGGGGGCTGTCACGCTCAGGGATATGGTCACAGGGGACCAGGAGCTCGTCCCCGTGGACGCTCTGGTCCAGAGGATCAAAGGATGAAGGGGATGGGGCCTCGGCCCCTTTCCCCGTGAAACGTGTTTCAGAGGGCACGGCCCTCAGGTGTTTCTCACTTCGACCATTTGGGCTTCAGTCCGGCGTACACCAGTATGCCCAGGACCACGACGGTGATCCCGGCGCAGATGGCCACGAACATGGTCGGGGAGCCGTTGGGGAGGCTGTATCCCGAGGCGGTGTACGTGACATCGTAGTACAGGGTGTAGCCGCTGAGGCTCAGTCTCACGGTGCTGCTCGTGTCATAATGCTTCTCGAAGTGGCCGTTGAACTCGTTGCTGATCACGCCGTCGTATATGCTCGCATAGTCGGCCGGCTGGCCCGTGTTGTCCACGATGGTCGCTGTCAGCTCGAACGTGTCTCCCGCTTTGACGAAGAACGTCATCCCGTCCATGTACGGTTCCAGGACGAGCTCCGAATCCAGCTCCTCGTTTTTGAAGTTCATGCTGGCATCGCCCATGTAGCTCTGGAAGCGGTACAGGTTGATCGGCGTGTCCTCGGTCACTAGGTGTATGGCGTCGCTGTCGTCCTCGATCACGCTTATGCTCATGTTCCTGGGGTCCGCGAGGTATGCGTCCATAATCTGGTCGTTCTCGCTGCCGTCGATGAATATCATGTCGATGTTGCCGTACCACAGGCTCTCCGGGTTCGCCTCCATGATCGTCGTCGCCTTGTAGACGTACGCTCCGGATACCCTGGTGGTCGAATCGGCGTCGCTCTCATCCGCGAACACCGGCGACATGCACAGGGCCATCATCACGGCGATCACGGCGATAGTCGCTATCCTTCTGTCCATCACATCTCCCTCCTCATGGTCCTGACCATTCCTATCAGCAGGAACACGATGCCCCATACCGCGGCGATTCCGACCATGGTCCACAGTTCGCCGACGTCCACGAGGGACACGCCTGCCATGCTGAAGAACCCGGACACCGACCCGATGATGGGCGATCCCAGGATGGAGACCGTCACATCAGGAAGGAAGCACGGCAGCAGCATAAGCGCCTCGACGTCGTATCTGAGGTGTATGATCATGAGCACCGCCGGAAGGACGAACGTCATGAGGACGAACGGCATCAGCGTCGAGGGCTTCCTGGTGAACGATCCGATGCAGAACGCCGTCGCCGAGTAGGCGAACAGCGACACCGCCATGACCAGCATCGACTCCCCGATGAGGTCCGCGAAGATGTACTCGTAGTGGACCATCGCCGTGGCCACGGCCATTCCGTAGGCGAACATGAATATGCCCAGGGACAGCACGAACCCTGCCAGGTACTTGCCCAGGTAGAATGATATGCGCGAGACGGGCAGAGGCATGGTCATGTATGCGGTCCTGTCCTTGAACTCGCGTCCGATGGAGGGTCCGCTGAGGACCGCTGTGAAGAATCCGAGGACTATCGGCATCATCGACAGCAGCATGCCGATGTACGCCGTGGACGATCCCAGCTCCATCGCCATCGCATCGAACACCTCGTCCAGGACGATGGTGATGATCGGGATCAGGATCGCCATGAAGAGCATGAAGTAGGTCCACTTCATCTTCGAGTACAGCCTCATCTGGACCATGAACATGGTCCCGGTCTGCGTGACGAAGGATGGGATGCGGTATCTCCTGTCCCTGTGGGCCTCCTCGTCTGTCGCATGGTATCCGGTGTCGCCCCATGTGCCCTTGCGGTCCTCCTCCTTCTTGGAGAATCCGAACCTCTTCTTGGTATCCGGGGCCTCGGGTGCCGGTTCCTCATCGACCGTCTCGATCGGAGTGACGCGCTGAGGCTCCGACGGCGTCTGATCCCTCGGGAGCGCGCCCCCGAGGTTGATGCTGGCGGAGTAGGATCTGCTCTCCTGGGCCTTCGGCTCCTCGGCCGGAATCGGTTCCTCCGGCATCCCGACCGGTTCCGATGAACCCATCCTCTTCCCGAGGGAGAACCCCTTCCTCTTGTGCTCGGGCTGCTCCGTGTCGCCGGTGCTCCCGCGCCTGCCCTTCGGCCTCCTTATGGATTCCTCGGTCATTGGATCTCATCCCCCTTGGTAAGCTCCATGTACAGGTCCTCCAGGTTGGCTCCCTTCTCGTTGAGTGCCAGTATGCCGAGTCCGGACCTGAAGGCCACCTCGTTGACGTGGGCCTGGTCCTCGGACGAGCCGGTGAACTCCAGCTTGACGGAGTAGTCCCCCATGCGCTCCGATGATCTGACCCCCTGGCAGTGCTCCAGGTCCGAGATCACCTGCTTGGTAAGAGGCCTCAGGGTGCGGATCTCCAGGGTGATCGAGTTGTCCGCCTCGGTGCCGCGGATGAGCCGTGACACGTCGCCGGAAGCGATGACCCTGCCGTCCCTTATCATGGTCACGGATCCGCAGATCTCGGAGACCTCGCTCAGTATGTGTGTTGAGATCAGCAGGCTAACGTCCCTGTGCTTCATCTCGGCGAGGGTCTGCCTGATCTCGATCATCCCCCTGGGGTCCAGGCCGGACGTCGGTTCGTCCAGGATGATGGTGTCGGGGTTGGGGAGCAGGGCCTGCGCGATGACGACCCTCTGTCTCATCCCTTTCGAGAACTCCCCGATCTTCTTGTTGCGCCATTCCCACATCCTCATGGTCTCGAGGACGTCGCGGGAACGTATCTCTATCTCGTGTTTGTCCAGTCCGTAGATCCTGCCCACGTACTGCATGACCTCCGCCGGGGTGAACCCCGGGTACGGTTCCGGTGTCTCGATGACGCATCCGACATGCTCCATCGCGTGTCTGTGATCCTTGATGTCGATGCCCGCTATCCTCACACTGCCAGATGTCGGCATCAGCAGTCCGGTGATGGCTTTCAGGGTGGTGCTCTTGCCCGCCCCGTTCGGACCCAGCAGGCCCATGAACTCGCCCTTCCGGACCGTGAGGTTGACGTCAGATATCGCGGCGAAGCCGCCGTACATCTTAGTCAGGCCGACGGCTTCTATCGCTGGTGTGCCGTCCATGGGTCGGGTATGCGTTAATCATAGCTTAAAACAGGGGGTTAGGTCCTTAGTCATGTCGGCGCTTTCCCGTGTTCCTGTCCATCTCGGCGTTGAGCAGGGCGTCTGCCCTAGGGATGAACTCCTCCGACCTGCGGACGTTCCTGTAGGAGACCTTTGGGATCAGCGTGGCCAGCGCCTCGGCGTCCGCATGGAGGACGGCCATGTCGGGGTTCTTCACCCTGTACTCGCCGGTCATCTGCCTGATGACGAGCTGAGAGTCCATCACGAACTCGGCCTCGTCCGCCCCCAGTTCGACTGCCTTGCTTATGGCCGCTATGAGCCCTCTGTACTCGGCATAGTTGTTGGTGTGCGTCCCGAGAAACTCGGAGTGCTCGTGCAGCACCCTTCCGGAGGACGTGACCACGATCGCGTACGCCGACGGTCCCGGGTTCCCCCTGGACCCTCCGTCGGAGTACACGGTTAGCTTCAATAGCCCAGCTCCCTGGAGACCCTGTTCTCGGAGTCGACCAGGAGGACCTTCGCCTTGATGGGCTCGTCGGTGAGCTCGTAGGCCATGATGATCACCAGGTCTCCCTCGTTCACGAGATGTGCGGCGGCGCCGTTGATGGCTACTATCCCGCTCCCTCTCTCGCCGGGGAGGGTGTAGGTGTCGAGGCGGCTGCCGTTGGTGACGTCCGCCACCGTGACCTTCTCGCCCACCCAGATTCCGGCCCTGTCCAGCAGGTCCTGGTCTATGGTGATGCTCCCCTCGTAGTCCAATCTGGCTTCGGTGACGGTCGCCCTGTGTATCTTGCCGTGGAGCATCCAGCGCATGTTGCTACCCACTGAGGCGGTTATTAAAGAATTTTTTGACGGCGGGACAGGCAGATCCTCTGACGCCTGTCGGTGGGGGTCCCGGGGTACAGGTACTCCACCTCACCCTCATCCATCAGCTCCTTCAGGCATCTGCGGAACGTGTTGTTGACGCTGCTGTATCCGACGGACGAGGCAAGATCCCTGCCGGATTGGCATCCGTTGATCCTGAGCGACTCCAGGATGGCGTCCTTGGTCTCCTCGGGTCTCCTGTTGGTGCGCGTCCCCTTCGATCCATTCGTCTCGGCGAGGCCATCTGTCTCTTTGAGGAAGAGCTCATGCACTGGGATGACGACGCGCATGAATCTCCTGTCGGCATCCGTCTCGTATTTTGGCAAATCTGAGCCGTTCTTCTCGAGGCTTTTCAGGACCTTCGGTATGCCTGTGTTGCGTCCTTCGGCCAACTTCTGCTCTTTGAGGAAATCGCCCAACCTGCCGTTGAGGTTGAATTCGCATCTCAGATCGTATTTGGCCAGCATCTCGTCCGTTATACTCCTGTCAGGGCCGGGACAGCTGAATACCGTGAGACTCTCTGGACGGATGTAAATTTTAATCGGCTGCGGGATGCGGTAGTCCTTGTGGTAGACGGCGTTGACTATTGTCTCCTCCACGGCTTCGAACGGGTAGTTGTACGCCCTGATAGATTCGGCTCTATCCGATACCTTCACAACCATTTCCCTGATGTATCCCTTTACGAAGGTCAGTGCATCCCGTATCTGCTGGTCCAGCGGGCCGTCGAATTTTCCTTCGACCATGCCGGTCCCTGTCGCATCTGGGATGTAGGCGACTTCGATGTGGGCGTTGGGGAAGAACTCCTCTGGTCTTTCCGAGAACATCATAAGGCCTATGTTAACGGGCCGTGGCGATTCCGTCGGACCTCTGATAATCCTGAGGGAGCGGAAGATCTCTGATGTGGTGTTCTTCTCAAGATCCAAGCTACTTTTCACACGTTGGAGGTAGCTTCTGACCAGCCAATCTTTGATGTCGGTGACGGATGCACTCTCATTCACCATGTCATCGAATGTGGGTGTGCTGCATCTGTTGAAAAGTGAGACCTCGTCCTCGCGGGTGGCTCTGACGGTGTTTGACATTTTCCTGATATAGTAGGCCTTCTCGATGTTCTCGTTTTTCTTCGAGCCTATTCTCACTGGGCATTTGTACGGGCGTGATTCACCCCCATGTGCCCATATGACCAGCAGTGTTTTCTCTCCATAGCTTTCCACTGTCATTTCTGGTATATGCGGAGGAACAATGCTGTTGCATATCTGGAACAGCTCCTTCTCTATACGAGGGATGGAGTCTGGATTTAAGCCGACGATGTCCATGGGCCTTCCGTCAATCTCCCCTACACCGACGACTATGTAGCCCCCTCCTAGATTGTCGATGTTGTTCGCAAACGCGCAGATCGTATGCAGGATTCTTTCCGGATTCCAGTCTCTTTTGAATTCGATGCGATTGCTCTCAATGATGGAGCCCTCGATGATATCTGCGACGTTTACTGGAATCATGGTCTGCCCTCTGTTTCTTATTCATATGCATATTCCTATGCATATTCCTATGCCTTTCAAAACTCGTCGGAGGATCATTGGTGGCATGCGCCGAACAGTCTGACGGTCGGGTTCCCACGCTCATCGCGCTCGTAGCGTGCGTCGATGCTGAACACCGTGCGCATGTTCTCCGGTGTAAGGACCTCGTCGGGGGTGCCGACCGCGAACACCCTCTTGTCATGGATAAGGATGATCCTGTCGCAGTATCTGGCGACCATCGGCAGGTCGTGGGAGACGATCACGACTGTTAGCCCCTTCTCGCGGGACAGCCTGTGTACCAGGTCCAGTACGTCGAACTGCATGCTTATGTCGAGATGAAGGGTGGGTTCGTCCATGAGGATTATCTCCGGGGTCTGAGCGATGGCCCTGGCTATGATGACCCTCTGTCTCTCCCCTCCGCTCATGGTGTTGATCAGACGATCGGACATGGATGTGAGCCCTGTGCATTCCATGGCCTCATCCACGATCCTCTCATCATCGGTGCTGTTCCCTCTGAAGGCCTCCTGGAAGGGCATCCTGCCCATCTCGACGATCTCCCTGACCGTGAACGAGAATCTTATCTCGTTGGACTGGGGCACGGCGGCCATCCTGCGAGCTATGTCCCTCTTGTGCATATCTGCGACATCGGTCCCATCCAGGATCACGCATCCGCCATGGGGGCTGAGGTTCCTGTTCAGGTTCTTCAGCATGGTGCTCTTACCGCATCCGTTCGGCCCCAGGATACCCAGGACCTCTCCCTGATGCACCTCGAAGGACACGCCGTCCAGGACGACCTTCCCGTCATAGTCGTAGTGAAGATCGTCAACCTTCAAAGGGTCCGTCACCAGCCCACCTCCTTCCTCTTGGTCACCAGAAGGTAGATGAAGAACGGGGCTCCGATTAGTGCGGTGACCACACCTATGGGCAGAACGCCGTAGTATATTGATACGATATGTGAGAAGTAGTCGCATATGATGATGAGTGTCGCGCCTCCGACGGCGGACAGGGGGACTATTATGCGGTTGTCGGGTCCCAGGACCATCCTGAGTATATGAGGTATCACCAGGCCGATGAACCCGATAGTCCCCACGAAGGCGACGCAAGATGCGACGACGAGGGACGACACGACGAGCAGTGCCAGTCTCACTCTTCTCACATCGACGCCAAGGTCCATGGCGTGGGCGTCACCCAGCATCATGGCGTTGAGGTTCTTCCCCTGCAATGTGATGACAACCGTTCCGATGATAATGAGTGCGATCGGCAGAACCATCTCGTCCCAATCCACCGAACCCAGACTCCCCATGGACCAGAACACTATGCTTCCCAGTTTCTCATCAGGTGCGATGTATGTCAGGAAGGACACGATGGCGGATATCAGTGCGGCCACGGCCACACCGGCGAGCACCAGTGTCTCGGTGCGCACCGTTCCGGTGGATCTGGAGATGGCGTAGACGAGGACCATCGTCAGGAAGCATCCGATGAACGCGAAGACAGGCTGCATGATCGACAACGGGATGAGTGCCCCGCCGAGCAGGATCGCCAGCGTGGAACCGAGGGATGCACCTGACGACAGGCCGAGAATGTACGGGTCTGCCAGAGGGTTCCTGAACAGAGCCTGCATGGATGCGCCTGTGACGGCCAGTCCGGCCCCCACGAATATCCCGAACGCGATGCGAGGGAGGTTGTTCTCCATGACGATGATGTTGGTGCCCCAGGTCCCGTTACCGGTCAGGGCATCCCACACCTCCCCGATGGACAGCACCCTGTTCGCCGCCCATGACAGGTCCAATAATATGAAGACGAACAGGAGGACGGCGAGAGTCGCCAGGCACAGCAACGTCTTGGTGATGGTCCTGCTCTTCATCCGATGTCCTCCGCTGTTCGTCCTCAACGGAAATCGTTTCTTAAGGCTTCCTTCTCATATAGAGGAAAACAGCAGCTATTATGACGATCACAATCACGATGCCTATTGCCGCGTAGACCAATGTGTTGTCGGATCCGTCGTCTGAGGTATCCTCTGCCGGTTCTGTCTCGTATTCGCCGAATATGTCCGGGTACAGGCATTGTGCGATGCTCATCAATCCATCTGCGGAATCTGGGCACCAGTTGTTCCATTCCTTGCCCATCTCTATGGCCCTTATGCTCCTGTCTCCGCCGAAGAGGTCATCGTAGAAGTCGTCAAGGGTGTTCCCTCCGCTGAAGTACGAGTTGCTGACGAACACGACCGTATCCATGTTGTCCTCGAGCAGGGAGATGATGAGGTTCGCATCGCCGTATCTCATGTCCTTGGTCGGATCGTATCCTATGTTGTTCGCATTGGCTGCCTGCAGCATGGATCCCATGATGCCGGTGTTGCCGACGGTGAACTCTCCGCCATAGTACCAGACGTAGAGCGCCTTGGTCCTGGACTCTTCGGGTATGTCAGCGGTTCCGGACACGACGCGGTTGTAGGTATCCTTCATGGCGGTCACCGATTCGGGGATCTCCCCAGCAGCGATGATCGACACGCTCTCGACCATGTCGATGAGCTGGCTGTAGTCATCGATCGTCGTCCACATCAGGACCTTCTCGAATCCCGCCTCTCTGAGCTCTGCGGCAAGAGCTTCGTTATCAGGATAGGATGTCAGAATGATGGGATCGTCCAGGGACATCTCGCCAGTCTCCACCAGGTTCACGAGCGTGACGATGACGTTCTGATGGTTCGATGTGCCGTAGAAGCTGCCGAGGTCGATGGCATCCACGGCCTTGAGGAGTTCGTTTCCGGACTGCTCGTATGTCGAGTACTTGTCGACGGCAACGAGTTTGTCAGCACCGCCCGCCTCCACGATCGTCAGTGTGGTGGCATATCCGACGCTCACGATGTGCTCGGCAGCACCATCGAAGTGGTAGCTGGTGCCGGTCTCATCGACGATGTCGAATCCCGTGTCGTCAGCGTCGGTGGGAGCAACCGCGAAGGTTGCGCACATCATCACGGCGACGATGCCCGCTATTAGAATCTTGCTGTTCATATTTCCATCTCTTGTTACGAAATGAATCGTAAGTAACACGTGAAACTACGAACGGGATACTTAACGGTTGTCTGAGGGGATGATGGGGAGAATCGAGATAAGAGGATGCAAACGGGATGGGAATCGAAAATAAGGGATGAGCGCCCTGGTCGGAATTCGAATCCGAGTCGAAGCCTCGACAGGGCTTCATGATAGGCCGCTACACTACCAGGGCAGTATGCCTTGGTATAGAGGACATGTATTTAACGATTACTATTGAGCCGATACTCAATCGATAGATCTGGCCATGAAAACGGCCATAATCTTCCGTTTCGACAACGATACAGACTTTATCCTGACATGCGATGGCCTCCTCATGCCATTGGGAGATCCGCAGGGAGGGCTTTTCGAATACACGGTCGAGGGGTTGCCGGAATCGTTGTTCGCATGCTCGATACCGGTCAGCGACATGGACAGGTCCGTGGACTTCTACACGTACATCCTCGGTCTTGACCTTCTGGGAAGGACGGATTCCGAATCCTATCTCAGGAGGGGCAACTGCCGCATCATCCTGAGGCTCTCGGAGAGGACGGGCATGGACACTGGCGTGTACTTCGCCGTGGACAGCCCCTTCAACACCCGTCGCCGCCTCATAGACGAGGATGTGGAGTTCGTCAGGGAGCCGGTGCATACGCCGTTCGGCACCTGCACCTCGTTCCTGGACCCGGACGGGAACGTCCTGCATGCGATCGATGCCGGCGCCGAGTTCAGGATCTGAAAGAAGAAGGGAATGTGGCTCGGAGAGCCGTTTGCTTCAGTCCAGGAAGAACGTCTTGACGTTGTCCCTGAAAAGGTACCAGAGGATGACCAGGCAGATGATCACCATTATGATTCCAGCGGGGAGGGAGATGAGACCCGCGATGATGCCGATGATGGCGAAGATCACGCCGAGGTACCACCACAGCTTCCATCCCTTGAAGAATCCGAGGGCTATGATTATGTATATCAGTCCAAGGACTGCGAGCACTCCGCCTCCGGCGGCTCCTGCCGTGGCCTCATCGACGGCGATGCCGCCGATGGCCAGCATCGCACCTCCGATGAGTCCGAGGACGCCCACTATTGCGTAGAGAACACCGATGACGGTGACGAGGAAAGGACGATCCGCTCCCATGAATGATGGAACGATTCTTTGATTTATAAATGGAAGGCCCCCGGAGGGGCTGTTTGAATCGGGATCAGTCTCCGACGTTGGCCGCCTCGATGGCGGCGTCGAGCTCGGCCTGGAGCTCCGGTGGGAGGCCGTTGATGCTTC
>CAZLMR010000014.1:0-13474 GCA_964560575.1 uncultured Methanomassiliicoccales archaeon
TGTGCTGTTATCGTCCACGAAGGAAGGTCTGGCGATAATTTTAATAGAAAACTCCAAAATCTTTTATCAGCAACAAATTTTGGGTTATCGCACCCATACCATTCAGTAAGTGCTTTATAATTCATTCCTGGTGGAACATTGCATAAGTCTTCGTAATACTTCCCTACAACAACTTCTTCTGGCTCAAAGTAATCATCAGTATCAAATTGTTTTATGAACGGCCCTACAGTTTCATATTGCTTTAATCCATCCTTTCCTGAAGGAGAGTGAGTTTTTTTAGGAGAATCACTAATAAATTCTCCTTTTGTTCCTATAATAAAAATCCGTTTTCTTTTTTGGGGAACACCGTAATCAAGTGCGTTGGATTTGATTATTTTATATGTATATCCACACGATGAAACTATTTCAGTGAATTTATCCACAATAATCTTGTTTGTTGGGTGTAACAAACTTTCAACATTTTCAAAAACAAATCCTGCAGGATTAGCTTCTTGGATCACTCTAAGATATTCATTAACCAGAAAAGCACGTGGGTCGTTGATCCCTTTGCGGCTTTTGTTTCCAACCCAATATCCTGCTTTAGAAAAAGGTTGGCATGGTGCCCCCCCAATTACAATCGTATCTGATTCTGCATATCCTGGTATATATGACAACATAGTATCTGTTGTCATTTTTGTTAAATCAGCTTGTACGATTTTTGATTTAATTATACCGGGATTCAATTTCAAAGTTGAAATACAATCTGGTTCGATATCAGTTGAAAATAGTACTGGAACCCCAGCCATTTCACAGCCAATGTCTAAGCCTCCGGCTCCTGAAAATAGACTAATGGCTCTGATATTTCCCATCCACTCACCTTGTCCAAATCACTGCTTTTTCATATTTTATCATTTGGACATACAGATTATTATCAATGTTTGTTTATCATGAATTTTATACAAAAATCAGTGAAATTGAATAAATTACAGTAGGAGGGTGTCGAATTCACATTTTACACGAATGCTCAAAATTTGGTGTGAGTCAAATGGATTTAATAACGATACAAAGATTACAAACATAACAAATAACTGTTTATATAAATTTCAGCCCATCCGTATCCTGGAGGTTTGAAACCTAAAAAAGGAGGAGCAGTGAATGGAAGGATACAGATGCTATAACCATCAGAGATACTGCATCGGAAGCGAATGGAACCAGGAATGCTCGTTCTGCGGGTCCTCGGGGATGGAGCTATGATTCGCACGATCCCGGACGACGAGATGATCGCTCGTCTGAAGCTGGCTGGCAGGACCACCGAGGACATGGTGGGGTCGCTGGGACTAGACAGGTGGACATATGACAACGCCATGGCCCTGGCGTTCTACGCCCTGAAGCATGACGATCCGAAGGGGACGCTGGACAGGTGGCTCGGGCTCACCCGGAACGTCGTCGACGCCTACGGCGAGAGGATGCCGGAGTGGTGCCTCTACGAGACGCTGGATCCCCGCACGACCTTCGAGCTGAATCACGATGAGCAGATGGAGCTCTTCATGGAGGCACAGGACTACCTGGACGTCATCGTCTCCAAGCACGGTGCCAGACACGGAGGCATAGACGGCGATGTCATCGTGGAGATGGGGTTCCATCTCTCGATCGGTCTCGCCGCCGCGATCATGGCCTACGAACACTCAATGGCCATGCTCGCCGAATGCATGAGGCTGGCATACTGGGTCCTGTACTACGGGCAGAACCACTGTAGCTACCAGAGCCTGGACGATCCGGACACGGAATGAGAGCGGCTCCGGCCGCGACGAAACCTTGTTTCGAGGATGATCATGGGAGAAGATGACCAAGGAGGAGAATTCGAAGATACTTCTCGAGATGTATGGGCTCCATGAGTTCAAGGCTGTAATGGGCGCTTGATCTTCTATCGGTGTAAAGCCCCCGATCGCAGGAAGTGCCAATCTACATCATGTCCTGGCTGAAAGATGGGGACGGAGGGAAGACCCATTGAAAGGATGTCGCCACATCCCCATTAAGAACCGATACTCCATGCGGGTGTCGGGATGCGGTGATTCACCGATGGATGGGATGGACTCAATCGAACTTAGAGCGAAGCTTGGCGACAGGACATACGAGGCGGGCGTGAAGCTGCTTGAGAAGGGCGCCGTGATCGAGCGGGTGGAGCTCAGCGGGACCGCCGGATACGCCAGGGTCAGGGACTCCGGCGTGAAGGTGGTGCTCTTCCGCGACAGGGACGGCGTCTTCGACGCCACCTGCGACTGCACCAAAAGGCCGATGGGCTGCAAGCACTGCGCCGCGGTCTACATGGACCGCTTGGGATTCAGGCGCGACACCGACGTCGCGACCATACGCGGGCACATCGACAGATTCGGCCGCACGAGCTTCGACCCTTACGACTACGATCTGGACTTGGCCGCCGCGACGACCCAGTTCCACAACCATATGCAGGACAAGGTCCTCGACAGGAGGATCAAGAGCATCGGCCGCACGATCCTCGAGGCGGTCAGGGACGAGGGCGAGCGCGAAGCGCTGTTCAGGGAACTCTGGGACGCCTGCGGGAACTTCGAATCCCCGCACGACGAGTGGTCCAGGGAGACCATCGAGTCGCTGTTCGGCGTGTCGTTCTGGGATGACGAGTTCTAAGGGGAAATAGGTTGTTTACCCCCTGTTCTAAATGCTTTGATTACCCAAACATCGGAGTGGAGGCATGTTTCTACCCCACTCCATTTCCTGATTAGATTTCGGAAGGCTCCTGATTGATTGAAATCCAGATAGTTTCGGTTTCCACTGAGTTTCGTTTTCATCATGTTCCTCTCCGATAGTGGCAAGAGTACATTCAGACCATAGATTGTGATTGTCTTGTTGTGGCAGGTCACCATTCCCGATTCATTTTCCTGAGTCATCATCACAGAGCTATTGGGGTATAGCGTTGTTCGGTAAAGATGTCAGACGTAATCCGGTTCGGCTGGATCAGCACATCATGCTGGATCCTTCGGAGAATCTTGTATCTGTTTTTTAGCAAAGTATTACAGGGAGCACCGATAGGAGCGACCCCATCATAATGTGAGCATTGTGCTGACTACACATGTCAAAGTCTTCGACTGCCGATTGTTCCTGAGGCCTGAGTGTGTCGGCATCTCTATTATCCGAGCGATGGTCATCCTTGGACATCCTTATTCTTGAAGATTATCAGGTTCATCCTTCCTTCTTCGGTAAGGTCATATTTGCGACTACCGTAGCGACCATCCTGCTCGATCCATCCTTTGGCTTTCCACTTGTCCACGAACATCTTCTGATAACGGACGTTCTCCGAGTTCCGACGTTTGTGGTAAAGGTCTCTGTCCGTAGCTCTTCCCTTGATTTTGTCGAAGACCTCCAGCGACGTCCCTACGATTTTCCTGTCTCTCGGGGCCTCCTCATCCAGACCCTTCCAGATCCCCCTCTCTATCAATTCGTGTACGATTCTGGTGTTTGCTCTCTTCTCGACCGGCACATCTGCGAACACCGACAGGGCCTCCAGTAATCCGGGGTCCGGAGGCTCTATCCTGAATCCTCTGATGGAGTACGGGTCCCATATCTCATCCGTCGTACCTACAATCCTCCCATCCTTGGTGACGGACTCTCTGAGTTGTTCGGCACTCTCCACCGAATTCTTGGTTCCCACGTTGAAGAGCCGGGTATTGTCGAACATATTGCCAGCGATCGCAGCCGCAGCGGCATACTCGTTGGTTCCACCAGAGATATTGATGAACACTGTTGAGTGTCTCTCCTTCTCCTCGGAGAGGATCCAGAAGACATTCCGCATCATCTCACTGAATCTGTACGTCGGACTGGAGTCATGCATGATTACTTCGATGCCTTCTTCCTCCAATCTGCGACAGACCTCGTCTCTGATGTCTCTGTAAATCTCCGCCCTCTTCCTGCCTGCTTCGCTTTCGTCTTTTTCTGATACGAAGTTGAGGATGTGGATTCTGCTGACATTGTAGAAAATGGCGGGTTGGACGATCATAGTGACTTCTCTGGCCACGCAGGCCACCATGACCAGATCTACCTTCCCGGAGTCATATGTCGCCATGCTGGATGAGATGCCGTTCACATCATTAATTATTCTTATTAGTTTTATTAACTCTATTAGCTATTGAGAGTAATATAGTCTCTGAAAATTGTCTAAACATGGATGCACTCCTCAGAAGAATAGCAGACTCGCACGAGACCGGCCTCCAACTCATAACCCTCCCCACAGGTACCGGGAAGACCTACTCGATGAGACAGTTCGTCGTCCAGTACATCATGGATCACATCGACGATGAAAAATGCAGAAATGTCGTCATGGTGACCTCTCTGAAGAAGAATCTCATCAATAAGGAACTGAAGGAGGAGTTTGAGAGACGGGGGCATCCGGAATTCTATGAAAGATACTGTCTCTTTCTGGATTCTGTATCCATCTCTGTCCTCGATGGGTGGAGGCCTGAGATGGCGGACTGGGTCGAGGAGCTTTTCCCAAATAGCCCTGAAGCTGACGATTTCCTCAGAAACATAAGCATCATCCGCAGCCTCGGGGAATCCGGAACGATTCGGAAGAGGGATCTGGAGAGATTCAAGAGTGATTTCGCCAGGTCAGTCGAGCCTGCATTCAGAAAGGTCCTCCGTGACAAGATCAGGGCTATGTGCGGGGGTACCATCGCGGAGAGACTGAAGGTTATCAGGGATGATAGAAGATGGAGCTGGGTCCTCGATATCTATCCTGCGGTTCGTACCAGCGAATGTCGTGTGTTCATGATGAGCATGGATAAGTTCGTCACGGTGAACGACAGTATCGTCGGCAAGAGCGCCACAGTCTATGATTCCGATATCACGAAAGGGGCTATCGTTTTCATCGACGAGTTCGATTCCACAAAGGATCGCATCCAGAAGGCAATCGTAAAGAGAAACACGAGGCGGGATATCGATCTCATCTATCTCTTCAACAGTATCCATGATGGATTGAGATCAGTTGATGGCCATCCCTCCCGCCTCTATCGCCAAGCCGGTTCCATGAACGAGGGGGACGACTGTTCCCTCAGAGATCTGGAGATGAAGGTCCTCAGGAGGTTCGATGAGGTCGGTAAACGTTATCGCCTGGGTATCAACAAGAAGCTGCTCGAGACGGGTCCGAGGGAGAGCCGCCGGTTCATCTTCCACGGTGAGTCTGTAATCAGTGCGGACCCGGACAGCGGCCCTATGTCAATCAAATTCGATGAGATCGAGAACATGGACTTCATCGATGTGTCCTCCGGAGACAGTGACGGATGGAGATTCATGCAGGGGATGTTCCGCCAGATCAGATCATGCATCCGGTACTTCTCGGCCATGGTATCCAAACTCTCAGTGAACCAATCCAAGCAGACTGATGATCCCACCATGAGTTACGAGGACCATATCAGCAGTGTGCTGAGCGAGTTTGGTCTCAGGGGCGATGATAGGAGGTTCATGGTGGAGGAGGTGCTCATGTCCTCGGACAGGAAGGGGGCCGGAACATCTGATATGTCGTTCTATGAGAATGGATTCCGTATATACACCATTCGTGACAGCAGGTCGGACAGCCTTAGATCCTCCATCAAGATGACGTCGCTCGACTCGACCCCGGAGAGGGTCCTCCTGAGGGTCTGCGAGAGGGCCCTGGTCTTCGGACTCTCAGCCACAGCGGAACTGGATACAGTAATCGGGAACTACGATCTGGAGTACATCAAGGCAGAACTCGGAGAAAGCTTTCTCCCAGGTGTGGCCGATGATCCAAATCTCATCAGACACATCAGCGATGCCTGGTCCGGATATGGGAACGTGAGGATAGAGGTCGATTCCGTCGATGCCCGGAGGGACGGCGGTTACAGGGATGACGTGTGGGACGATCTGTTCTCCGACACATCCCATCTCGTGGTGGTAAAGGATCACATGGATAGACTGGATGAATATGTGGCGGAGAGATATTTCAGAGCATGTGCCGCATTTTCGGATTTCATCTCTCATTCGGGGTCGACCGCTGGCTTGGCATTCTTCAGCAAGATGCCCAAGGAAGGAGATGATGAGTTCGACAGGGTGTTGCTGAGCCGCCTTTATGAGATGATAGTTCAGGAGAGGATGATCGAGGGATTCGTCATCGAAAGCCAGGTCGTCTATGTCTCAGGTGACGGATTCAAGGAAACCACGAAGCGCATGGAAACAATACTTTCCGAGGGACGCAGGGTGTTCGCTGTCACAACATACGGGACACTGGGCGCAGGACAGAACATCCAATATCGGCGCTATGATGACGAATACGTCAATATCAGTGTTCGTGACAACGATGACAAAGCAGATTTTGACTTCATCTATGTGGACAAGCCGACCAACATCATCGAGAATCCGAAGGATGGTAAAATGGAAGGGAGAATGAACCTCATGTTCCAGATCCTTAACCTGAAGGAGAAGGGAGAGGTTACCTACGCTGATACGGAAAGGTTCGTCCCGGACATCCTTACGGGTAGTGAGGTGAAGCTCAAGGACGTCAGAGGTTTGATGTTAGATGCTAGGAGTTCGAGGAGATCGGCTGCAGGTAAGGTCATACAGGCTATCGGGCGCATATGTCGCACGAACATGAAGCGTCCCGTAATCAGGATCCTCGCTGACAGCAGGCTCTCCGACATTTTCACCGATAGTCCCGAGAGTTACGGCAGGGTGAACGTGGAGACCAGATGTCTCATCGAGAGGATGACATCCAGGACCTCTGACGGAGGGAAGGCGGACCCCAGGGTACAGAGGTCTCTGAGCAGGAGTCACAGGGCCAGGAGACGCATAAACCAGATCCGTCGCGAGTGGACGGATGAGAGTATCAGGGAGTGGCATGGACTGAGGGAATATGTCCTTTCCAATCCAACCACAGACACGGGGTCAGATGTGGCGTATAACATGTATGTCGACACCGATGGCATCAGTGAATACTGGTACACAACCGATGACGGGGATTTCGGCAAATTGAAGATTTTCTTTTTGAAGCCCACTGCATGTTGCGAAGAGGTCAGTGCGATATCTGCACGTCTGGATGAGATCATGGCGGTTCCCAGGTTCAGGGAGCTCTTCGAATCAAGGGGTTATGCTACGAGATTCGAGAAGGCGCGCTACATCCTGTCGCCGCCCCTTTTCAAGAACATCTATAAAGGTGCGATAGGGGAGGTCCTTGGTGAATTCGTTCTTAGGGAGTGTGGATTCGAGCCCACCGAGATGCCAGTGGAGCACTTCGAGATGTTTGACGCTGTGGTCTCTGAGAGAGTGTACATCGACTACAAGCACTGGTCGTCTTCAGGATTTACCAACGAGGCCGAGCAGGTAGATCACATATTCGGAAAACTGAGAGCCATCGGAGGAGGTATGGCAATCATAGCCAATGTTCTCCGTAGGAATGGGGATGACTCGGAGATCCATTCCTTTGTAAAAGACGGGATGAGGATTGTCACCATACCCTGGTTGGTGGAGACATCCGGGAGTGAGGTCAGTTACAATATAGAGGCTATCAACGTCATCGGGAGGGTCATGGGATGAATGGAGAGATACTTACCAACATGGTGGATGCCGACATCGATTTCGATAAGCTCCGTTCCTGCTACACGTATCTCGTCATCACCAACAGGAGAGAGAAGCCGTGGAAGGCTCTGATGGATGCCGCCGACATCTTCGTGGGTAGGGAAAGCATACTGTCCGTACGCTATCAGAACTTTGGAGATGACAACAACATCTACATCATGGCCAAGGCGGGAACGGACTGGCGCACCACCTTGAGGCCGGATCTAGACAGGATCGATGACATGTTCCTCATGGAGAGGATGGATCCGAAGGAACTTTGGGAGGACACGCCCTGGATCCTCATACAGCTACTGCTGAATGCGCTCGGTGGAATTTCGCTGCTCGGGAACCAGTTCGGAAACATGACTGGAAGGTATCTCTGCGTCCATCAGGGCTGGCTGAAACCCAAGAGCCCCAAAGGGAAACCTAAGAGCTTCAAGGCGCTGGAGTTCAAGGTACTTCCCGCGGTCGAAGGCAGGATGG
Source organism: uncultured Methanomassiliicoccales archaeon (assembly GCA_964560575.1). Taxonomy (GTDB): domain Archaea; phylum Thermoplasmatota; class Thermoplasmata; order Methanomassiliicoccales; family Methanomethylophilaceae; genus Methanoprimaticola. The sequence continues at coordinate 8,059 of CAZLMR010000014.1, forward strand.
CTTTGGACATGAGTGTCGTCTCATTCACAAGAGCGGATCTGTTTCATGACAATCCGAAGGTAAAGCGTTTGGCCAGGTATGAACTCGAGAACCTCAGGCCGATAAGAGTAGACAGTAATATCGAGGATGCTTACGTGATTAAGACTCTGGGGAACAAGAGGAACACCATCGACTATCTCGTTCTTTACGAGGATGGATACAGGCACTGTAAGGTGGGAATCCTTAATGCCCTCCTAGACAGGTTCAATACCTTTTACAATGGGGTGGTGTCGATTAGTCTCGTTCCTATGAAGGAGAAGGAACGTGTCACGCCCAGCAGTTATTCCTGCTTTACCAACGGATTGAAGGATATTCTTGTCAGAAAAGTGATGGAGACCGATATCATCATTGTGGATCTTGTAAACGATAGAGATTCGATTAGATGTGTGGAGGCTGTCAGGGAAGCCATCAAACAGACATTCGGAAAGGATGTGGAGACCTCGTGCTTCCCCTTTGATGAGGCATTCAACATATGCATCATTCATGACAAGGAGTACTATGAGGATGGTCCTGTGAAGGATCCGCATCACATGTATGAAAGGTCTGGAGTCCAGCATATAACCATTGAGGAGACGATTGACAGGGACATATCGGGTGCTGTTGCCCGCGTGCTCGCTAAGGAGCTGGTAATCAAGGACGATCTGTCCAGAGGTAACATTAGTCTGTTCGATTGGAAATCACTCGGACTCGACCATGATTTGGAATTCATTAAAGGGATTCGCTCTGGCGATAATAACGAAATCCTTACGATATGCATCCTGACGGTCCATCCCGACGGAACAATCGAGTTCAGGGCTGAGGACTCGATGGAATGTATGGACGAGGTCTCGTTCCTCTGGGAGTCTGAATCGAGATCCTCTGATCCGGAATATGTCATTAGAGATGGGTATGGCAACACATGTGTTGTAAGAAAAGTACCGTTCCTGCCTGTTCCTGATGACACGGTCGTGAGGGATTCATTCGGGAAGACAGGATCGGAGAGTCCCAAGGGGAACCATGTTAAGGATGAGGGGATAAACTCGCTAATTGATTTGACAATCTCCGAACTAGACGGGGTGAGGTACTACGTCTCTGGTTACTACAGGTACGCCCGCTATGAGATAAGTCAGAAGGCTCCCAACGTACGCTCCATGGATACCACTCCTGGTGGAGAGTATCTGGAGAGCCTGGCACTTAAGCTCATGAACGTGCCGTTTGTCAGATATAATCAGCTCACGGTAGCCCCTTTTCCTGTGAAATACCTGAATGAGGCCATTCGTTCAAGAGGGTTCCGTATTGAAGGTGATGCTGGTGTTTCAGATTCATGATTCAGGATCATCGGCAAGTACCTCCGACCGTGATCGGTTGCTCATGCCGGAAGACATTGTCGTATCAGTCAGATGCCCCGTCTGCGGGACATCGATGGAGGGATGGATGATGAAGTGGAACTCCCGGGACGAAAGATCTCTCGTCGAGCACTACCACTGCCCATGCGGATGCAGGTTCGGCGTGGAGGTCTCGGTGGAGCGTCCCCGATCACATGTCCTCCGTGGGCTCGGCCTTCCGCTTACCGGCGAACTCCGAGATGATCAGCCCGGCCAGGGTCATCACCGTCCCCAGGACCGCCAGGGCGGTAATGTCCTCGTCCAGGAACATCGCCGACGACACCACTGTCACCACAGGTATCAGGTAGATGTACGCGCTGGTCTCCACCGCCCCGAGCCTCCTCGTGGCGAACCCCCAGGTGACGAAGCACATGGCCGACGCGACCATGCCCAGGAACAGCATGTGCCCGAGCATATCCGGTTCCGCCAGGGCCCCGAGGTCCGGGGAGAACCCCAGTGCCAGCGCCGCCGGCACCATGAACAGGATGCCGTACATGAACGTCCTGCGGGTGGTCTGTATGGTGCCGTAACCGAAGGTCCCGATCCTCCTGAGGATCACGGAGTAGAACGCCCAGACCAGGGCGGCCAGGAACGCCAGAGCGTCCCCCAGCGGGTCCACGTGGAGCTCCTGCCCGTTGAACATGATTATGCAGATGCCGGCCATGGCTATCACGAATCCGAGCAGGAACCCCCTGCCCAGCCCGTCCCCGTAAACCAGGCGGGTGAGCATCGCCGTGAAGAACGGCGCCACGGCGACGATCACGCCGACGTTCGACGCCATGGTGTACGTCAGCGCGATGTTCTCCAGGAGGTAGTACAGGCATATCCCGCAGAGCCCGGCGGCGGCGAACCAGAGCTCCTGCCTCCGGTCGGTGACGTGCAGTAGCCTGGGGCACAGCACGCACAGCACGAGGAACCCGATGGACATGCGAATGATCAGGATCTCCACCGGCTCGAAGTCCTCCAGGAGGGCCTTGGTGGACACGAACGTGACCCCCCAGACGATGGCCGAGAACAATGCGGCCATGTGCCCGGACCAGATCCCGCCATCCATGAGTCTGCGATGTCCAGGTGATATAAGAATGCGACTTTATCGACACAATCAGATCGACCGTTTTGACAGAGAATCAAGATTCTCTAAGTCATCCAGGTTCCGGTACACATGTCATGTCGTTTTGGCACGGTATGTCGGAGTTTAATGGATAGAATTTCGCAAGGCGGGCGATGTATGCAGCTGCTCTTCTTTCCATGATGGAACTGTCCTTTCTTATGAGGATGTTCCCATGATGAGGTATCCTTTTCGAAGGACTGAGTTCATAGATGATCGGCAGGTCATGTTGTTTTATCACATTGTCCAATTTTTCTCTGTCTATGACCGCGATACCACCTGCGAAGATTGATCTCCTATCATAGGTGATTGATCTTATTGATTCTAGGGAATTAGCGTTGTAGTACCAGACTATCGACAGTTCTCTGTAGCCGTCATCGCGGTGATCGTCATCATCGAAGAAGAATGCGGACCGATATGGGGGCGCATCGCTTACCCACTCTTTTTTCCTCACGCCACGGAGCATTTGGGGAGGATAGACATCACTCATAGCCATACCTGGTGATGAAAGTCATGATGTATGGTATGACAAACAGGTTTGTTCCATGTTCATCAATACTACCAGTCGTCTCGTCCGAAATGAGGAACCAACCATCTTCGGATCCATCGACCGAGATGTTGAATCCTGCTGTGAAGCGGGGGAAGAACCATTCCAGATATGTCTCGTTTTCACGGATGTCGCACAGTATCCTCGGGAGTGTAAAACGCACTCCTGCGATGTATGTTGCAAGTTCGAGGTTGTAGACGAAGTTTCTGGTCTTGTCTCTCAGCATCTTATTCTCTATGTCGGAGGTCTGTTCTTTCACGCTCTCGAACATACGCCTGTTGTCCTCATTAAGAGGGATCACAAAAGAATCCATGGCGTTGCCGATGGATGATGGAAGAATCTTCGTAGCAACATATCCGTCATCGAAATCCAACATGATTTCACACCATCCTGTTGAGGAGGTTCTCAGAAGTCATCCGTATCAAGAGGTCCAATGCTTCTGTGTTAAGGGTGTCGACGGATTTTCTGAGGGAACTTCTGCCGACGCGTTCTAGGTAGAGGTCATTGTCAATCAGGAATCCTATTTCACCATTATCGTTGAACCTGATTGTGCCTATCGAGGATGTGACCTTGCATACATCCAAGGATGCATCTACTCTGGCGGCATAGTTGTCGATTCTACCGTGGAACAGGCTCATAGGACCGATTGTTTTCGGATTCAAAATCTGAGATAGTATGTCCAAATCATTGTCTAGATTCAGTTTTGAGGGACGGATGGCGTTAATGTACCTCAGACCAACACGTTCAAAGCAGTCTACTTCGAAATATTCGAAGAATACATTGAGGACATATTCTAGTCTAGATACGAACTCACTCCATGAGAGATACTTGTTGCATGACAGGGTGATATATGAGTTCGTTATGTTGACGACCCAGCGATCATCTGAACTTTTGAACGAATAGTTGTTGATCGAAGGAGCATTCAGGAACAGAGGGATAGGTGGCTCAGTGGTCATCCCGCTGATGGGGTATTCCCGACCTATTGCTGACTGAAACTCTCCGATTTTACCCTCGAGTGAGAATATCGGATTGTACCTTAACTGGCAAATCACACGATCCAGGTGATTGTTCTTCAGTACGGCGCAGTCGGTCATTGGATTCTGTATCTCTCTAAATGAAGATAAAGGCGATGCAAGCGCACTATCGTATATATTTATATGAACGATTGTGGATTATTATTTAGCATTTATAATAACACGCACAGACAACCATTGAAAATCGGTGAGAATTCACAGGGTTTCATCCTGGGGGTTAGGTACTCCATTATTGCCATGTATGTCTCAGTGCCATTTTCATCGTTTGAATCCTAGAATGAATTTGATGTGTGCCAGATCTCATAGTGCTTTTGCGGGTTTTTGTGTCATTCAAATGATTGTTTTTTCTCAACCCTTCTATTCCGAAGAATTTAAGACAGGACGCGAGAATGGGCGCGCAGAGGTATCCAAAAAGGTTTCCAAGAGACTTCAGGAGATCCCCGCATCAGGTACTATCGCGATTTCGAATCTTGTCAGCCAGATGAAATCAGAGGGGGTCGACATAGTCTCGTTCTCCATGGGCGAACCGGACTTCACCACCCCCGAGAACATCATCGACGCGTGCTGCGACTCCCTGCACAGGGGATTCACCCACTACACCCCGTCGATGGGGATCCCGGAGCTCAGGAAGGCCATCGCCGACATGACCCGCACCAACAACAACGTGCCCTGCGACGCGTCCAACGTGCTGGTGACCCCCTGCAAGCAGGCCATCTTCATGACCATGCTGGCATACATCGATCCCGGCGACGAGGTCATCCTGGCGGACCCCTCCTGGGTCTCGTACGAGGCCTGCGTCCGTCTGGCCGGCGGAGTGCCGGTGTACGTCCCCACCAGGTTCGAGGACGACTTCGTCCTGGACCCCGCCATGGTGGAGGCCGCCATCACCCCCAGGACCAAGATGATCATCCTCAACACCCCGTCGAACCCGACCGGTGCGGTGTTCCCCGCGGATGTGCTGAAGCAGATCGCGGACATCGCGATGGCGCATGACATCAAGGTGTTCTCCGACGAGATCTACGAGGCCATCGTCTACGAGGGGAAGCACACGTCCATCGCGTCCTTCCCCGGCATGTTCGAGAACACGATCATCGTGTCCGGCCTGTCCAAGAGCTACGCCATGACCGGCTGGAGGCTCGGATGGGCCGTCGCCCCCAAGGAGGACATCGCCAACATCAACAAGCTGCAGTCCCACTCCATCTCCTGCTGCGTCTCCTTCACCCAGGAGGCAGCCGTGGAGGCCATCACCGGCCCCCAGGACGCCAAGCTCGCCATGGTGAGGGAGTTCAGGAAGCGCCGCGACCTGGCTCTCGACCTCATCTCC
>CAZLMR010000015.1:0-1718 GCA_964560575.1 uncultured Methanomassiliicoccales archaeon
TACGGTTGTTATGAAATACAATCTGTCCACATTCAATTTCTGAGTTTGTTGGATGGCGATCGCATCATAATCTGTAAAATGGATGGGGGGGGGGACTGGGATTTTCTCCCAGTCCTTTGTTAGAGAAAGTGTCGGGTCGCCCCAGTTTTCATCTCATCCTACGATTTGGATTAGATTGCAGTATTGGAGCGTTGAGGATTCGTAATAGTGGTCCCATACAAGGCCATCGAATAGGACCTCGCTGTCTTCAACCCATACCTTAATAATCAGACCGGTGTCGGAATCGACGAGCATACCCGATTTCCTGCTACTGTCATCGTCGGAAGAGGATGATCCGCAGTACTCGTTGCATTTCATCAACCCCCATTGTGTGCTAACAACCTTGGTTCCCATAAGGGTCCAAGAGTCGTAGTCCTCAGTGTCGAATGTCAGTTCGGACATCATTTCCTTGACAGTCATGGGTTCATCCTTTCCGACAATATTGAGGGTGCCGTCGTCATTGATCGAAGTCACTTCGGTTGAAATCTCACTTGATTCATAGAAGAAATCATAGCCAGATCTGTAAGTGAAATTGGTTTCGTATCCAAATGAGCTGCCCTTCCCAGGCTGGGTGAGGGAAATCTTGCTGAATTCCAAATCCACAGGATCGAATACTGATGTGCCCGTAATCTCCATTGAGAATGGGTTGCCGTCTAAATCTATCCCCTTGCTGATTAGTAATAGCTTCGTTTCTGGTTCCACATAGTACTTGTATAGCCCATTCATTTCATTTTTCAAATAGATCTCACAATCGATATTCCCTAAGAACGTGTCGACCTTCTCCGTACCGATGTATTCGATACTTTCATCGTTGACGTCAACCACGGTAAGGAGGTATGCATACGCCACTTCGATCGTGTATTGATCAGAAAAGTTTACGGCATACATGTCTATGGATTTGACATCGACTACAGTGCATCTTTGTGTAAAGTCGCTGTTTGCGTAATAGTACTCTATCCAATCTCCTTCGACCAGATAGTCCCTGAGTTCCAAGTCATCATCTGAATCGAGAATGTACGTGCCGTATGTGACCCCAGCTACGACAATCGCGACTATGGCGATAATCGTTAAAGATTTGGAATTCATGAATAATAGACCGTGTGTTGATGATTTAAAGTCTATTGGCATCTGGGATTCTATCCGAACGAATCCGCTTCCTGTTTCTTCTCATTTGAACTCACGGGTAGATCTTATGATCTGTAGCTTATTTTTCCCTGCAGTATGTGCCAATTAGAATGTTGACAATACTGCAGAGTTCTCATCTGATCATTTTTGTATCTCCTAAATCTTTAATGGGGATCACAAAGTTAAGATTCCAGACGAATCTCGGATGATAAGTAGGTTGGCGGAACAGATTACACCGAGCTACCATATCAACCGGGCTGCGTCGAAATCCGATTAGCTAGGGTAAGGAAACAGCAGGCCTTCAGAAATACGTTGTCGAATGCATTCATTCGAACTCGTTTGAAGATCTCGAATGATAAGATACGAGTACGACAATATGTGTCTACTTGTGTACTCTTTGATGATATATTCGCAATTCTACTATGTGATGGGGGCCGTTATGGACTCAGCATCAGCCGGGATTTAGGAACGAATACTATCGGATGTATCAGCAATCCCGGGTAATTGGAGTATTGGAGAAGCCACCAGCTCGTGATAGTCACATATACTTGGGG
>CAZLMR010000015.1:1728-13116 GCA_964560575.1 uncultured Methanomassiliicoccales archaeon
ATGGATGCCAAGACGGCGGTAGGGAAGACCCTATTCTTTGTGATGATATGCCTGTTCGTATCGGTCTTCACAACTGAGTTCGGTCAGGAGAACCACATGACGGGTGTTATCGTCATCGTTCTTGCCCTGATGTTGTTGGGCAGGGACCTGTCAGTGAGGCCATTGTACAGTCTTGCTATACTCCTCATATCTATGGCTGCAATGGGACTTTTCTCCTTTATCGCTGTGAACAGTGGCAATCCGTATCTCGCCGCGGTTCTGAACTTCACTTTTGTTTTCGCAATATGCTTCGTCAATCTACGCGATATGCTGTCTCCAATGCATTTTCCGTTCCTTTTGGGGTATGCATACATGCTCACAGAGTCTGTCGAAACCGAAGGACTTCCGATGAGGATGGCTGCTCTGATGACGGGTGCTGTCATCATAGTCGGTCTGAACTACGTGTTTAATCACAGAAACAGGAAGAGCGAGAGAGCTGGAATCGTCAAGCTGTGCGATGAGGTAGTGGCATGCTGCGAGGCGGCGAAGGCCGGTGTCGACGCTGGTTCGGAAAGGCTGGAGAGACTGTGTACAGACGTGAATCGCCGTTTGTACAATCACATGGAGGATCGTTTCTACACAGCTCCTAACGACCGTGCTCTTCTGGATCTGGTCGTATCGCTACAGGTTTTGGGTACTGCTGTATGTGAGAGGGAGCGCGATCCCGTCGTCCTGGATAGGGTAATGGAGGCAGTGAAATCAGTGTCGGAGAACCAGGGTGGGAAAGCAGACACAAACGGTGTGTTGTTGGTTATCGATGAATTTCTCAGGGATTGTCCTTCGGCTGATACCGAAATCATTTCGGCGTTCAAAACCATGCGCGATGAGTTGTGGCGCCTGGACTATCGTACAACCGGATATCGCCCAGATGCCCCTGTCATGACGAGGCCATCGATTCTTCGTGCTGTATTGAAGGAATCGTTCCGTCTAGATTCCGTCAGATTCACGTTCCCAATCCGCATGGACCCTCTTCTCACGCTATGCGCATTTATATGGCAGTATACAGGAGCAGCTGACGCGAAGCCTTCAATGTTCACGGTTATCGCCATGGTTCAACCATTCGTGGAGGGTGTTGCCAAAAGGACGGCAATGCGTCTGGCCGGAACATTCGTAGGAGTGATGCTTACAATCTTGGTTCTGGTCATGGCTGATGGCGATCTGATGGTGATCACGGTGTCGCTACTGGTCGCCAACTACCTGTTCACTTTGATTAATCCAAAGAGGTTTGATGTGATGATGATTTTCGTCACATTCTCCACACTGCTGGCAGCATCTATGACTACTCCTGCCGAGGTGTTCCTTACTGACCGCGTTGCATTCGTGCTTCTGGGTGTGCTGATATGTTATGCTGCCAACTACATCATTCTCCCGTACAGAATGCATGATGAGAACATTCAGCTGGCAGAGAGGTATATGGAGATCTCAAGGGAACAGATCAACAATCTTAGGCGTATGGCTGAGGGTGAAAGGGATTCAGTGGGCGATGCTGCACTGGTTCTGACCGCAGCGACCGTATCTGCCAAAATGAGCATGAATCTTGGAAGTAGGAGCGATTTCATTGTTGAGAGATTCCTATCTAGACAGGATAGTCTGACAGCCAGGTGCAGGCTGCTATCCAAATCCATGCCTTTGATGGGGTCCGAGTGTCGTAGGCGCGTGGTAAACCTGCTGGCGTCCGGAACGTCGGAAGGGAAGGATGTCATGGCAGAAGGTCTGGAGCCGGCAGAGGTGGATGTCATCGCCGAGGTGGCAAGTGTGATCGAGAGCTATCGTAAGGATGCGATGATTCTGGCACGCATCAGGTCCCCGTCCTGACATGTCGATACCATTAAGCCCATTTCAGTCAATGCTATCTCCACGGACCACGGTCCGAGAGGGATATGAAATGTGCATGGCGGCGACGTACAAGACTAAGGACTCGTATTTCGGACGTAATCTGGATTTGGAGTACTCATACAACGAGACTGTGACAGTCACGCCTCGCAACTATCAGTTTCATTTCCGTCATATGCCTGACATGCCTGCCCATCAGGCGATGATAGGTATGGCGTACGTTGTCGGGGGATTCCCCCTCTACTACGACGCTACGAACGAGTCTGGACTCAGCATGGCCGGGCTAAACTTCCCGGGGAACGCTCATTACAACCAGCCCGTGGAGGGTAAGGACAACATCGCCTCTTTCGAGTTCATCCCCTGGATTCTCGGTCAGTGCTCTACGGTGGAGGAAGCGAGGACGCTTCTGAACAGGATCAATCTGACCGCGACTAATTTCAGTCCAGAACTCCCCGCACATCCGCTTCACTGGATCATTGCTGACAGGGATTCAGCTATTACCGTCGAATCCATGGCCGATGGTCTGAAAATATACGATAACCCTGTGGGGATACTAACAAACAATCCTCCTTTCAGTTACCACATGACCAATCTGAACAATTACATGGGAGTGTCTCCAAGGCCGGCCGAGAACAGGTTCTCGGATGCCCTGGACCTGAAGGAGGTTTCGCACGGGATGGGTGGAATAGGAATCCCGGGGGACCTGTCCTCCGTATCCAGGTTCATCAGGGCCGCGTTTACGAAGATGAACTCCGTATCAGGTGATTCCGAGTCCGAGAGCATCAGTCAGTTCTTCCACATCCTGGGATCGGTTGCCCAGCAGAGGGGATGCGCTGGCACTCCCGAGGGCAAGTATGAGATCACGATTTACTCATCATGTTGCAACGTCGACCTCGGGGTGTACTACTACACCACATATCAGAACAGCCAGATAACCGGGGTGGATATGCACCGCGAGGATCTGGACGGCGATACGGTCATCGCCTATCCCCTGATCCAGGGACAGCAGATCCGTATGCAAAACTGATGACCTCTCGGGGGGGGGCGGGGCTGCATCCTTCCTTCATCCAGATGTCTGTGATGTCACTCTCCATCTGGAGGTCTGTATCCGGATTACAGGGCGATAGAAGTCGAAGTCGCTGTGAATGCGGTCATCATCACGGACCTCTGGTTTGTAGTGGGGGGAACAGGGCAGATATCCGATCAAAGGTCCCATGCCACCGCAGATGTAGCGACCGCCGTCGCCACCGCAGGTGGTCAAATCATCACCGTCAACGAGTTCCCTTCTGTAGGGGTCGTAGGCGATGGACAGGCCGAAGAAGTTCGGCTCCTCCATATCGTAAGGTCTTCCATTGGCCTCCGGATCCTCGAAATGATGAAGGTTCATCGTGTAGTCCATTCCATCGCCCCAGGGGAACAGGGTGCGGCATCCGCCACCGCAGAGATAGGCCCACTCATCCGGCGTAGGTAGCGTGGCCGTCACCTCCCACAACAGGGACAGCCGAAACTTCTGGTAGGTCGTAGGATGGCACAGCCATGCATGCCAGCCACCGTCATCGCGTTCGAAACGGACGGTTTGGCTTATCTCGAGGCTCTGACCGCCTTTGTCTGCCCATCTTTGAAGGCTCTCCAGCCATTCCGGGTGTGCGGTGATGCGGGGGTCGTCCATGGACACGCTCTCCCAGCCGATCTTTTCCAGTCTCCTGCCCACGAACATCGGGCCGACGGTCACCTGGCGCACCGGAGCCATGCTTTCACCTATGAACTTCTCAGGAGTGCAGTCGATCCCCCATTCGCTGAACACCTCATCCAGTTCCGCTGTGCTCTCTTGATCCATGCCAACGGCGAACCTTTCCCAGCCGAGGGTGATTGTATCTCCGGGAACGAAGACGAACTCCCTGCCGCATTTCTCGAATACGCCTGTCGTGCAGCTCTGCCCCCAGCGGGAGAACTTGCATATCTCCCTGAATGTCAGACCGTGACGAGTTGCCAGAGTCCGCATCAACCAAAGCTTATCTGACGACTCCAACCTATCGAATTGCGGGCGGAACAGATTCTCAATCATCGCCAGTTCTCCTTATTTCTTTCCAAAATCCTCTGAAAACCCACGCATGGGACCTCTATCCTACTCTGGCCGTAGTCTTGTGCAGCTTCGTTTCGTTTTCTTTGATGAGGTTCCCGATGCATCCGACAACAAGGATTGACGAACGGGGCGATTGAACATCCTGATGTTGTTCCCACTTCCGCATCCAGATCTATCAGATGCTGTGGATCCTAAACGGGGTCACTCCTTAGAATCGTCCTCGATTTCGATGAACAGTATGTACACCCCGCTGACGTTGCCGTCGGAATCGTATCCGATGTAGCATGGGTAGACCCCGTCGCCCCATCCTGAAGCGAATATGGGGATGCTCAGATCCGTCCCGGGGACCGTCCAATTCACCCAATCGCCCCCTTCTCTCTGATAGCGGGGATTCTCGTTGTAGCTCTCCTCGAGCAGGTCGCAGAACAGGTCGTTGTACGGGTCGATGTCTTCATCCTCCTCGAGGCGCTTCGCCCAGTATTCTTTGAATACTCTTTGGGTCTCGATATCCGCGATGCATCCCATCCCGGCGTCGACGACGAATCCGAAGTAGTCTCCGTCCGCCAGCTCCTCGTCCAGCTCCTCATCGCCGACCATCGCCAGATCGTAACGCACAGGTTTGGCATCCGAGACCGTCACCTTCACACAGGCGTAGCGGTCGCCGTACTTCTCGCTCGGTATGACGCAGATCGTCACCGGGTAGGTTCCCGGCGGAACGGCCTGGATGTACGGCGGTCTGTCTTCGAGTTCGATCAGCGGGTCGCATGCCAGTATCCGTCCTGTCGGAAAACTGACGGTACCTATGTCCATCGCGTCAACATCGGTGTCTCCGATCTTCTTCTCTGTGAAGTATGTGTCCAGATCTATCCAGCTTGCGAGCTTGTCTTTCATGTCTTCGTATTTTCTCATCCATTCGTCCGTTATTTTCTCCCCTCCTTGATATCATAAGTTTGTATCAATCATTCAGTCTTGAGGCTCATCTCTCAAGTTTGATTCAGACTGTATCTTCTTTCGTCCTCCGAAACAGACTCGATTCTCTTCCCACATTTCGAGTACTTGTTGAGCTGTACGAGGGGCTTCGTCTTCTTGCGGATCTCGCATTGGACGTGCATTGAATCGTCCCTCAGTCCCACCAGAAATACCACACCGTGGACTGGCGCAGCTCGTCGGCCAAGTGACCCATGGTTCCGTGGTTCTGATCCATGTCCGGACACAGTCCGTACTGTTCCACTGCGACGTCCAGCGCATCTTCCTCTGTGATCGGCTCCGGCAGGATGAACTCCAGCTCGTCATGGCTCATGGCGGCAGGCACAGCATCATACCGTTCGAACCAGTATTTTGCCGTCGCCATCAACTCAGGTGTATCGGGACATTCGTTCCAGTTCCCGAAGGGCAGATATGCGAAGATTTCCCATGGATTCCTCACCGGGATCTTGGCCAGGATCATCGGGTCCGTCATCTGTGTCTCGTAGTTCCAGTAGCTGGCCAGACGGTCGCGTCCCTCTCCTCCTTGAACGTTTCCGACGATCTCCTCATCCCAGTCCATATCGTCGTCCTCGGCTTCTAACCTGCGCTGTCTGACCAGGGATTCGAGTATATCTCTGCCGCCCTCAACAGAAGCGGAGAGCATACTCATACGATACGTCCTGACTTTCTCCCGGTCGAACGTGTAGTCCTCGGAACCGTCATTGTCGGGGTCAGAGTTGAGTATCAGGCATTCCCAGAGTATCTCATCGACCTTCACCAGTACGGGTACGTACCCCTCCCTGACGCCGAGGCGTCTGGCGTATCTGTACGCGGACATGATGGGATCGTCGTCCCTCATTGACGGGAAATACTGGCACTCGCAGTCCAGATACTCCATTATGGCCTTCGCGAGATCGGAGGGGTCCCTTGTGTCAGGGTCGATCTCCTGATTCTTCCAGTTGGCGTAGCGCCGGCCGATGACCTCGGCCATGTCGTTGTAGTACTCCTCGTCGAACGGGATGAACAGGTACGCCTCCGTCTTGAACTCGTCCGAGTTGTAGCGTTCAGGACCGAAGTATCTCAGAGCGTGGTCATCGATGTCGGAGGGGTAGTGGGGGGAATCCAATTCGCCGCAGTAGTTGTAGTAGTATCTGGCGAACTCCCAGCCGTCGCTGTTGAACATGCCAGCATCCATTCTGCCTCCGAGCACATCCCTGATGAACGGGCGCAGGTCGTTTCCGGTAACCTGCTCTCCATACTCCTCCATGAAGTCCTCCCCCATCAGACCGTGTTCGACGCACCACCTCAGGTAGATCGCCATGTGGTTGTATGCGGCAATCTCGTCCACGGGGAGGGACTTCTCGCGTATGCTCTCCAGATGGCATTCCGCATCGTCCATCCATATCTCGGCAGCACTGTAGGAGACCTTGAGGGTCATCCCTGGCAGGGCGACGCCCTCGCTGAGGGAGATCGCGTGCCTGTCGTTCTCCGAGAAACCTATGGTCTCCCCGTCCTTCAGGAGGACGTCGCATTCGAGCTGGTATGAGACGAGGTTGGCCAGGAAGTTCCTGACCTCATCGGGTTCCGCTTCTGCGTTCAAGACCTCGATCTCCTCTCTTCCGAAGGTCCTCATCCCATACGTGTATCCCGAAATGCCGTCCTCAGTCCTGTACAGTCCGAACCAGATCCAGTTGAAGATCGGAAGCTCGTCCTCCTTCATCATCTCGGCCATGGTCTCGTAGAATTCCGGCTGGAACACCACCCCGCTGGTGTATATGCCTGAGGCGTTTTCCTGGCGACAGCAAGCGGCGAGGATCTTCACGAACAGCTTCCCCCTTTCGATCAGATCGTCGTCGTCCTTCTTCCCGACGAACACGAGAAGATGTGCTCTGTGTTCCCTGGCAACATCGATGGCTTCCGACCACATGTAGTTGTTCTCGGCGTTGTCTTCCGCCTCTCCCTCGGGGATGGGCCCCCTCATCAGGCTAACGGCCGCCACTCTTCCGTCGACATCGAAGATGAGGGAGTCATCGTTGGAATCGTCATCGTCCTCCTCGGCTTCGATCCTCCACATCTCCTTCAGATCGCGGATGAGCCGTCTCTTGCTCCATGATATTCTGGACATGAGCACGAATCCTGTGAACACGCCCGTCTCGTTCTTCGAGTCATCATCGGAAATGTCGTCATCCTTCTCATGTCCGTGATCCAAGGCATCCACCCCGGCATAACTGGGACGTCCCGGATTCACAACCGACAGACAGTCGCAGGGTATCAGGTCAACCAACTTGTCGACGCCCTTCTCCAGTTTGAGATTGACCTCATCCTCGTACAATGGCACCACCTGGTAGAAATTCACCTCGTCCCCACCGGGGAGTTTACAGACATATGAGTCGTCTTCAAATGTCGCCGGCACCAGGATGATCGATCCGCACATACCCGTATCCTCTGCATACGGTTCGCAGTCCTCCTGCATCACCGTGTGACCGATACCAAGCCAGGTGTCCAGACGTATCGGCAACCTGGCCAGCGATTTAAGCAGCCTGATCGGCCAGTACCACCGCTCATCCTCCAAGGAATCATTGTCGATCCTCCACCACGAGGGAAGGTTGATCAGTAGCTCGGCTCTCTCCAACTTCTGATCGTCGAGATCCTCAGGGACGTTTATCCGATGAGCACCCATGCCCATTGTGACCAGGGTGTAGTAATCGTGACCATCTCTCGGCGGTATTGGATAGATGTCGACGTGAATGTCCGTGGATATAATCTCGTGGAGGACGTTCGGGTTGTCTCCGAAGTACTTTTTGATGTGGGCATCCACTATCTCCAACTGTTCCTCGTCGTACATCTCCGGCATCTCAGGAGGCATCGGGTGTCCCCACGGATCCAATCCGAGGACGATGTTGTCCCCACCCTCCGGGTTAGGATATGATAGCGCAGCAGACCCATCGATGGAGACCATGACCGTGTCCAGGAGAATGTCCGACTGATTGTCCGGGTCTCCGAAGGGATACCTTAGCCACCGTCCCTCATCGAACCAGCTCCGCAGATTTTCCAGAAATTCCGTATCCATCTTGGAAAGCCCGGCACGGTTCATCCTGAAGACAATCTGGACACCGTGGCCTTCCATGTCACGGTTGAAGGAACAATACGGATCGTCCGCGCTCCAATCGTTGGGCTCAGGTCCGAAGATGTCCATAAACCTCTCAATGCCCGCATCATCGAGGACTACGCAGCGGATGGACATGTCAAGCGCCTCAGAATCGTCATTCACCTTCCCTGCCTGGAGTTCCGCATCCAGATCCGGATCTATCCAGTGTCTCAACATAACCTCCAGGGTAGCTCCATCGTTGATCTCCCCGCGGAGTGTCTCGAACTCGTAGTCCCCTGGGACGATCTCCAGACCGTGGTCTACTGCTTGGAGCGCGCCGTCCAAGTCCCCGAAATGGGCACGGAGCTCTCCCAGAAGTAACCAGGCCCACGGATAGTCAGGCTCCTCCTCGGTTCCTTTTTCCGCCATCTCCAGAGCCTTCTCCAGTCTACCACAGTACATCAGAGAGCATGCATAGCGGTAGAACCATGTTCCGCACCCGGATGCATTACACATCGACGAAGGCATCCATTCTGATGATCTGTAGTAGTACTCGTACTGGTGCATGTTGATGCACGCGTAGGAATACCAAAGTGCAATCTGCAAGTCTTCCCTGGCCTGTTCTTCTGTGAACCTACCCTCCGAAGTCCCACGGTTTATGAAGTCTAGAAGATAGGCGAGCACCCTGCCAAACTGTCCGTTGTTCTCTCCGATGAACGATTTAAGGGTTGCTATCTCCATGGGGCCAAGCAACGAGTCCCCATCCACGTCCTCACCATGGATTCTCACCGATTCAGCTCCGTGGCGGAACGACTGGTAAGCGGACCACTCCGGGCCTTCTTCTGCTCCGACAATATAATTCCTGGCGGCTTCTAGGACCGGACGGATATCCCAGGCTATAAAGTCGAGATACCCGCAGATGCTTCCGCTGGCTCCGCCTATGAATGTCACGCAGTCCCTGGCGTCTCTGGAGATGGCTTCCTCCAGCTCATCACGGAAATTCAGGATGCGCGTAGGATCCCCGTCGAAACATCTCTGAGGGTAGTAGATGAATCCTGCGACTGCTCCATCTCTGTGGAGGGCGTCTACAGTTTCATCCTCTCCGTCCAGATATTCGTTCAACATCCTCTGGAGACGGCATGAGCCGACAATCACATCAGAACGGGGTACATCCCCAACGTCCGTCGGATTCATCTGATATGAGGTGTAACTATGATTCAGGAACTCGATGGCGTCATCGAAGAGGGCCATCTTCATGGATTCGAGGAGGGAAGGCAGATCAGAAAGTGGAACCGCATCCTCCAGGGGTTCGGCGGTGACATCGAAATCATCCACCAACCACATGACGGCTATTTGCCCCAGCGTCTGGTCCAGCATGATGGACATCATCCACGACAGTTTGTTCTTTTCCTCCGTTAGCATATGGTTTAACTTGTCACAGTGGAGCATCAGACCGACACTCTGTTCTTCCAAGACTTTGACCGACACCATGATGTCGTCGGCGGTGACATCCAGGTCTCCGACATGCAGACGGGGCGCTACCGATCTTCTTCTGCCTACCACGACCTCCCACAATCCACGAAGAGAATCCGGGATGCGTCCGGCGAAGTACGCCATCTGGAACACATCAGCCTTGCTGTCGGGAACCAGGGTGATCTCGTACTTCTCGCAACCTCTGCCTAGTTCAAAGCTTACATCATGGAAGGCAATTTCCAGGATATCTTTGCATAATCTCATCGGTTTTTCAAAGTCCGCGATTTGATTCTTCGAATCAATCATCAGCCTGAGTTCGCCTTCCGTCGCCTCGAACGCTTCCCAGGCATCATCCGTTCTCTGTCTGAAGGGCTTCATGGAGGGGACAGTCAGAGCATCACGACAGTAGCTCGCCATCGCCTCTGCATCGGAGTCATCGGGTTCGATCTCCAGCACCCGATTGAAACAGTCAAGCGCCTCTCCCTCCCGATTCAGATAGAAAAGGGAGTAGCCTTTGCGGAAGTTCCACAGCGGATCATCCTGGAGTTCGTTCTCACGGGAGTCTAATAGATCCAGTGCTTTCTGGAACATCTCGCTATCCTCCGGTTCCGCCAGGTTGTTGTATGCCCTGGCTAGCTCACTGTCCGTTTCGGCCGTGCGACGGTCTTCCGGAAGCGACTCCAAGGCGTCGACAATCTTCTGATACTCCTCGGACTCATGCCAACTCTGACAGAGGGAGAGGAGTTTTGCCTCTTTGCACTCGGAGATAACTCCGAGGGCATCAGGATCGTCGGGGTCCAGTTCCGACCATCTCTCTGCGTACGGTATGGCCAGCTCTTCCTGTCCATCGAGGTACTGATACCCGTACGCCATACGCATGTTCCATTCCACCCTGTCCTTCCCTTCCTCACGTACGGACTCCAGGATCTCCAGGGAGCGGCGCAGGGCCCTGTCGCCCTCGTATCCGGGGGTCCCCTCGTCATGGTCGCCGATGATCGCGTAGTTCTGCAGGGCGCGGACAAGGGCGTACTTTGAACGATAGTCCCTGAGCTCCTCGGGGATGGTCCCCAGTACGGCTATGCAACGCGAGTACTCGTCCTCCTCGTTCCACTTTGTGATCTGGTCGTAGAACGGTTCGGGATCCTCCGGATTGTAGGGGATGTAATCGATGTCATCCAGGTCGATATCTGCATCTCCGTCCTTGTTGTTGGCTATGAGACAGGTGGGGACGTCCATGGCGAACACGCGGAAGAACGCCTCGGACACGCCGGAATCTGTGAGGAACTCCTGTGCGGCATGAAGGACCGATGGCAGGTCCCAGGCTATGAGGTCCAGGTATCCGTAATACAGGCCGGTGGCCCCTCCGATCACTGTGAACGAGTCCTCGCCGGCCTTGTCCGCCAGGGCCTCCTCGAGGCTATCGCGGAAGTCGAATATCCTGTCGCTCCTGTCCTCACCGTCGAAGGTGTCGAGGGAATAGGCTATGTATCCCGCGACAGCACCGTCGGCGTGGAGGGTGTTGACATACCTCCGCTCGCCGGTGTAGTAGTCGTTGACGATCGGAGGACAGCAGTTGGATCCGGATATGATGTCGAGGCGCCACGGACCGTCGGATTCCCTGTCTGGTTCCGTCTTGTACACGGTGTATCTCTTCAGGTAGGAATCGGCATCGTTCGTCAGAACTATGCCCAGGTCCTCGATGGCCTTGGGCAGGTCACTCAGCCTGATCGGCTGCCCCTCGGGAAGATCATCGACAACCTCGAAGCTCTCCACCTGCCTCATGTTGGAGACCTCGCCGATGAAATTGTCGACAACCGTGAACAGCATCCACCAGACTTTGTCCTCGTCCTCCATGGAACCCTGTACCTTGTCGCAGTGGACCTTAAGGGATATGCGGTCCTCCTCC
>CAZLMR010000016.1:0-2722 GCA_964560575.1 uncultured Methanomassiliicoccales archaeon
CGGCGTGCTTGTGTACCACTGCATAAAGGAGCTGACGAATGATCCCCGCAAATCAGCCTTCGGATTCGCGATATGGTTCCTATGCCCCATCGCGATCTACATGTCTTCCATCCAAGGCATGTTCGACAACATCTCTGGATTCCTCACGCTGCTGAGCATAATGCTGGTTCTGAAGCGCTACTACGGCTTCGGAGGATTCGTCCTGTGTATGGGCATACTGCTCAAACTATACCCCGCATTTGTTCTGCCGGTGATTATGGCGCTGCTGTACTCCAGGGCGGGCGGTGCGAACAGAGGATTCGTCAGGGATCTTGCCGAACTGTTCGCTGGAGGGGCCCTCGCATTCATCATCATGATGCTTCCGACAATCATGGACGGCACGTTCGGATACGCATTCACGTTCATCACCGATCGTTCCGACGGTTTCTCCGGTGCCTCCGGCATGTTCTGGCTGTTGGGCATAGCCATTGCAGCGGCTACGATGCTCTACTTCACCTATGTAATGGCCGCCAGAGGTCGCGAAGACACTGACCGCGTATTCCTCAGATGTGCCCTTCTTGCCTTGACCGGGGGGATCATGGCCAATCTTGGCCCACAGTACCCGTTGGTTCTTCTCCCCCTCATGTGCGTCTATATCGCCACAATAGACAGGTCATACATCGTATGCTGGGCGTTGATCGGATTCGGCTGCATGCTGCAGGCGCTTGTGCTAAACAACTACTCGCTGCTGATGTCTGTGACCGGTTTCTGGGACTGCTTCCCGTTCGACAGCATAGTCTCTGGACTTGAATCCTCAGAGGCGTACATATTCGGAACCAACAGCTTCCGCTCCATCATGAACTCGGTCTTCTCCTTCGTCGCTATAGCGGGCCTGCTGCTTGCGATACTGTTCGATCTAGAGGAGGGGCTGAAACGCAGAATGCCGACGGTTGGCCTGGCCTTGGAGAGGATACGCTCGATCGGCTGGGGTAACGGAGGTGCTCCCCGTGCGTGACCGCCTCACGATCTTGATGGCGGTAGCGGTCGTGGCCATCATCCTGTTCGGGGAGGCCTACATCTACTCCTTCGACAGGGCCTCCACATATGACATCTACTCCGAGAGGACTCCCGACGGCCTGGAGGTCAGCATATCCTCGGATATTTCAAACGAGTATGACATCATCGTCCTGGATAACGGGGGGTTCCCTCCCGCTTCCGAGTACATCATCTACTACGATACAGGATACGGCGAGAGCCTGGAGGATGCATGGCATGCCACGGGCGGAAGGGAGCTCGACCAGGAGTTCTACGTGTCCCAACTCGAGCTGCAGCTCAGGAATATGGGCATCGAAACGGTTGTGATGGATGCTTCCGAGCTCGGCCAAAGCATGCAGGACTGGATAGATGGGAATGACTGCGACCAGGCCGTCATCGTCGTCTCGGGGGCCCTCCCGGACACCGTCTATACAGGATCCGCTGGGGATCGCATACTGCAATGGCTCGACAGCGGGGGACGGCTGTATTGGGTCGGAAACCTCCTGGGAGCATACGTCTCATCAGAAGGTTCGGTCACGGAGGTCGGCCCCGACTATCAGATGCTCTTCTTCGGGACCCACTGCCTCAACGAATCGGCACTGTCCGGTAACAACATCGTGAACGAAGAGATCCTCGATGCGCTCTCCCTGTCCGGTAACGACCTGACGTTCGGTGTCGACAGCACCGATCTGCCGGAATCGCTATCTGTCGGATACACCGACGGTCGCTACTCCAGCATGACGCTGGTAAGGCACGGTGACGGGATGCTTTGCATCCTTGGAGGCATCTACTCCAACGACCAGCGTTCGGACCTCGTCAAAGCGGTCGCCTCCGGAATCTCATACTGCTCGAAGGTGCTTGACATCGCACATGGCTCCGTGACAAGAGGCACGGAGCATGTCACACTGGAGTCGTCCTCGGAAGGCTTCGTTTCGGTCTTCGCCTACCTTGGAGGGTACTTCCCCGTGTACGGGGAGAGGATGGACATCCCATGGCCCGAGGTCGCACTCACTTCCTCTCAGCAGGGTACATCTCGTAGTAGTCCACACCATACATCTTCGCGACGATCTTGGCGGTGACCTTGCCGAACCCCCATAGCTGATGGAAGGTCATGATCGGGACCTTGGGGTTCAGATGCGATTCACCCTCTGCCCTCTCTCCGAAGTCGTACCTGTAGTAGCGGACGTCCATGCGACGGTCGGCGTATTTCAGAAGATCCATCAGCACCTTCCATCCGCGGAGCTCAAAGCTGTCCCAGTTCTTCTCGATGATGGGGCGGAAGACATCGCAGCGGAGGGCGAACAGCCCGCTCATCATGTCCTTGGTCGTCTGTTTGCGGTGGATCATGAAGAAGAATTTGCAGTACGCCTCGACCAGCTCGGAGCCGAGGGTCCTCTTGAGACCCATGGCCATCCTGCTGTTCCTCTGTCCCACGCACAGGTCGGCACCCTCGTCCATCTTCGCGACGATCCCGCCGAGAGCGGAGATGGGATGCTGGAAGTCGCAGTCCATGCACATGGCGTAATCGGTGTCCGCGATGGCGAATCCCTGAAGGACGGATGCTCCCAAACCTCTCTCCTCGGGTTTGCGGACGAAGAATGTCACCATGGGGTCGTTGAGGGCCTCGACCTCCTCCCTGCTCCTGTCCGTGGAGTTGTCGTCCATGAACAGGACCTTGAAATCGGGATAGGCCTCCCTGATGTCCTTC
>CAZLMR010000016.1:2732-13086 GCA_964560575.1 uncultured Methanomassiliicoccales archaeon
CTCCTCGTTGTAGGTGGGGATCACGATCGTACAGGTTCCCGTCATGTGTATGCCCTCGGATTGGTCTTCGAGAGGGTCGGATTGAACAGCCCCCTCGGACACATATGGCATGCGATTGGACCTTGGTTATAAAACCCTCACGTCTCCGGGACAAGTGCACCCCTTATCTAGGGCCCCGTCGTTCTCTGCCATCCAGGTGCGTCGAATGAGGATGTTCGGGACCAACGGGGTACGCGGGATAGCCAACGAATACATGAGCTGTGAGCTGGCACTCCAGATGGGCAGGAGCGTGGGGAAGGTTCTGGGGAGGAGGATCGCTGTAGCGATGGATCCCCGCACATCCTCCAGAATGATCAGGGACGCGCTGTTCTCCGGCCTGATGTCCGTCGGCTCGGACATCGTGGACCTGGGCATGGTGCCCACGCCTGCACTGCAGCACTACGTGAAGATCCGTCCGGAGATCACCGGCGGCGTGATGATCACCGCATCCCACAACCCGCCGGAGTTCAACGGGATCAAATGCATATCATCCGACGGCACGGAATGCACCCCTGAGGAAGAGCGCGCGATAGAGGACACCTATGAGACGGACATACCTCGCGTCCCATGGAACGCCATCGGCACCGTGATCAGGTCCGGGGATGCCACGGAGGAGTATGTGGAATCCATCGTCTCGAAGGTCGACGCCGAGGCCATTCGCAGAGCGGGACTCACGGTCGTCGTGGACTGCGCCAACGGGGCATCCGTGAACAGCACCCCCCTTCTCCTCAGAAAACTGGGCGTCAGGGCGATAACCCTGAACGGCAACCCCCAGGGGGAGTTCCCCGGACACCCCAGCGAACCCACCGAGGACAACCTGGAGGAACTGAAGAAAGCCGTCGTGGACCTGGGCGCGGACCTGGGCGTCGCCCATGACGGAGATGCCGACAGGTGCGTCTTCGTCACGGAGCATGGAGAATATGTGAGCGGGGACCGCGCATTGGCGCTCCTCGGCGGATCCGCCGTCACGATGAACGGAGGGGGGAGGGTCGTGGTGACGGTCGCCACCTCCGACGTAGTGAAGGACTATGTGGGGTCCTGCGGTGGCGAGACCGTCTACACTGCGGTGGGTTCACCCATCGTCGCCAGAGCGATGGCCTCTGGGAACGGCATCTTTGGAGGGGAGGAGAACGGGGGGCTGATCTTCGCAGACCATCAGTTCTGCCGCGACGGCGCCATGGGACTGGCGAGGATGCTCGAGTGCATCGTACGCGACGGCCCCTTGGGCGACCAATTGGACAAGCTCCCCAGGTATCGCACGGTGAAGGTCGCAGTGAGATGTCCGGAAGAGCTCAAACCCAGCATCGTCGGCATCGTTGCGAAGAACCACGCCGGCGAGGACGTCGACTTGACGGATGGCCTGAGGATCAACTACGATGACGGTTGGGTACTCCTCCGTCCCTCCGGGACAGAACCGAAATTCAGGATATACTCGGAATCGAAGGACGCCGATAAGGCCGAGATGCGCTCTGCAGAGTTCGTCAGGAAATTCGAGGACATCGTATCCGGGACTCACTGATCCCGCAGGGATGCCAGCTTGCGCTTCATCTGCATCACCGGCCTGACCTCCGCGGGATCGATCCCGCGACGTTCGGCCATGTACACCGAGACGTAGTCCCCGAGGATTATCCCGCGGAACATGTTCTCGAGGGTGCTCCTGCCACCGAGCCTTATCACCTCGACATTGACATGCGAATCCGAGAGCCTGCGTGCGGCATCCTCCATCGCAGAGGTGCCCGCACACAGATCGTCATCGCAACCCATCAGCATGATCAGGATGAAATCGTCGCGACCGCCTGCCATCCATGGCCTCAGGCTCTCGTTGATGAAGGACGGGGATTGGTCGCAGAAGGCGACGAACTTGGAGTTCTCGTTGACCTGCGTCTTCCACCTGAAGGCGACCGACTGCATGCTGGCGTCGGCGAACACCACGGGAACATGCCCTTCGATCCTCTCCGCCAGTCTGTGGGCCAGACTGCCGTCCGCAAGGGCAGCCTCATCGCGGTACCTGCGCAGATCGGGGATGAAGTCACGGATCCTGCCCCCCAGGTCCGGTCCGCCTGCCGCACGGATGACGGCCAGCGTATACCCTATCATATAGCCTATCGCATGCCTGGGATGCATGCCCTCCGGAAGGAGGACCAGATGGTCCCCGTTGGACTCCGCCGCATCCTTGAGCAGACCCCCGGACGTTATCGCCACGATGATGCAGCCCCTGTCCCTGGCCTGGGAGTACATCTCCATCGTCTCAGCCGTGTTCCCGGAATAACTCGAGACCACTGCGAGGGTGCGGTCTCCGACCCATGACGGGAGGTCGGGATATTTCATCAGACGGATCCTCTTGACCGACTCGCCGTAGCAGCAGTCCGCAGCGAAATCACCGCTGACCGCGGAACCTCCGACACCGCAGAGGATTATGTCGTCACAGTCGAACTCCAGTCCGATGTCGAAGTCGAGGGACCTCTCCAGGTCGTCGACGAAACCACGGAGCTGGGCCTCGGTGGGAACCCCGGTCATATGCATCCCTCCGTCATCCTATGGACGATGGACGTCGCGATGATCCCGCGTATGTTCCTGGACATGGATGAGCCTCTGCCCAAATCTATGGTCAGAACCCTCCTGCCGTTCTCCTCCAACACCTCGATCATGCATCTCACGATGTCATCGACGAGTCCCGGACCCCTGCAGCCACGGAGGACCACCATAGTGAGTGCGGGGGAATGACTGTTCGGATCGGACCAACCGACGAGCTCGTTGTGGTCGAACTCCGGCAACTCCCCGCAGAATGCGAGCGATGACGGGGCGAAGACGCATTTCCACCATCTCGAACAGGCATGCATGTCTGATGCACTGTAGGCCGCTGTGACCTTTCCGCGGACTGCATCGGAGACGGCCGTGAGATCAATGGCATCCGGCGGGAAGAAGCGGGTTGCATCGGAGACGGCCTCCGAGAGCATGTCCGCAGCATCGAACATCCCCGTGGACTGTATCATACGGCTTAGGGCACCGGCTATGAACGCGACCTCGCCGACGACATCGATACCGTCAGGGATTATGACGACATCCGCACCGATGGCTCTGCAATCGTTCGCAAGGGACCCCTCGCGTGTCACGCAGCCCACCTTGGAACCGCGGTCGGACAGCCTCTCAGGCAGCCCTCTCAGATCAGACGACTCCCCTGTGACCGAGAGGATCACCGAATATGTGTCGCCGTCGACCCACCCCGGCACCCTTGTGTCCCTAAGAACGGGGATCTCGTGGGAAGAGGAGTCGTCGGCCGCATCCGACAGGATCTCCCCGGCTACCGATGAACGGTCCACCGAGAACACACACATCCTGTCACATCCAGAAGGCCCCACATCTATGGAGAGTCCGGATTCGACTCCGTTGGAAAAGCATGCGGTTACTCCTTCGACGGCACTGCGGGTCATCTGTATCAATCCGTGGCATCATGGCCTGTCTGTGGCGACGGGAGGACCCCCAATATAATCCTAGTGCCTGGATTCTATATATTAGCCGAAACGCAACCCGCCGATCGTGTGACAGAATGTCCGAATGATGATAGAATCCTTTAAAATAATGCACGGTTCTGACAGACCTGTTCACATGAACACAGCGCTGATACTTGCAGGAGGAGTGGGCCAGAGGGTTGGGGGCGACATCCCCAAGCAGTTCCTAGAGGTCAGAGGCGTGCCTGTGATCGCCTACACGTTGAACGCTTTCCAGCAGAACCCCGACATCGACCGCATAGTGGTCGTCTGCGTCGACGGCTGGGCCGACGAGGTCATGTCCTACAGGGACAGATTCGGCATATCGAAACTGGAGAAGACAATCCCCGGCGGCTGGAACAGCATGCAGTCGATCTCCAACGGCATCTTCGGACTCGCACCCGCTGGCGACGACGACATTGTGATCGTCCACGACTCCGTCAGACCGCTCATCAGCCAGTTCGTGATCTCGGACTGCATCGAGAAATGCAGGACCTATGGAAACGGATGCGCCTCCATTCCCCTCCAGGAGACCATAGTCCGCACCAGCGACCGCATAAGCGGCAACGTGAACATAGACCGCTCGGAGGTCATGAGAGTGCAGACCCCGCAAGCCTACCACTACAGCGATCTCCTGGAGTTGTACACTGATGCACGGAGGAGGGGAATCACGGACTCGGTCTACGTGAACACGCTGATGATGGAGCTCGGCGGAACGATATTCTTCTCTCAGGGGTCTACTTTCAACATAAAGATCACGACTCCTGAGGACCTGCGGATGTTCGAGCTGTTCCTGGACCACGGCGTCATTGAGACGCCAGTGCACTGACGGTCCTGGAGAGCCCCTCGTCGATGCCGTATCCGGGCGCCCACCCGGTGGCCCTTATCTTCGACGTGTCCAGAATGGCCTTCGTCGCCGTCGAGTACCCCCGGGATTCGACCTCATCGGGCAGATCGAACACCACTTCCTTACCGGCCATCGCCGCCAGTTTTTCTGCCAGCCCCCTCAGGGTGATGTTTGAGTCCTCCGGACCGGACACGTTGTACGCCTCACCGTCCTTCCCATGGAAGAAGAGGTGCAGGATCGCATCGGCGGCATCCGCCGAGTAGCAGTATGAGAACATCTGGTCGCCCTTGCTCTTTAGGACGATGTCCTCACCGGAGACGGCCTTGTGTATGAACTGGGACAGCGCCTTGGTGTCATCCCCTCTCAGGGAGGGACCGTACGTGCGGCTGATGCGCGGTATGACGAACCCCACGCCGTACTGGGACCCGTATGCCTGGCACATGGCCTCCCCCAGCCTCTTGGCCTCGTTGTATCCGGCACGGACGGTGTTGCAGTCGATGTATCCGCAGTAGCGCTCATCGAACATCTCCACATCCCCCCTGTTCTGACCGTACACCTCGACTGAGGATGCGAACACGAAGCGGGAATCCTCCTTTCCAGATACGGACTCCAACAGATTCCTCAGACCGATGACGTTCGTATCGATCGTGCCTACAGGATCCGACTGGTACAGCTTCGGATGTGTGTTGCTGGCGAGATGGAACACTGTGTCGCACCCCGTGTCCTCCGGGACATTGACGTCATGCGCCATGACGTGGAAACGAGGATTTCCGGAATGGCATGAGAAGAGACGGTCCAGCTCGGAACGGCGCCTGGACATGGCGACGACATCGAACCCGTGTTCCTCCGATGCCGCCGCCAAGACGTCCGTGACGATGGACCCTATCATGCCAGTGGCACCTGTGACGAGGACCCTCCTCCCCGACATCATGTCCCAGGGGCGGTCCTTGCCTGCAAGACGCTCGATGTCCTCGCGGTACACATCCGATTCGATCATGGATGGGTATCACGAGGTTGCCTTAAGCCATCCTCCGTTCACGGAGCGATGTCTATGAACTCCCCATAGACCGCACGGGTGGATCCTATGAAACAGTAGACCCTGCAGCTGCCCTCGGTGTGGACCACGCCTGTGCTGTCCCCGCGGGTGTCGCCCTGCTCGCACTCGAGTATCTCGGAGGTGTAGTCCATCCCCGACGCGATGATCTGCGCGATATAGTGGTCGGAGTGCTCATGGGTGGAGAGGGAGACACCGAAGTTCATGACCATCCCCTCCCCGGACTTGTACAACGCAGCGGCCGAGCACCCGCTGTACGAGTAGTATCCGATGTTCAGACAATCCTGCATCCACCACAGGTCGACCCCGTACGTGCACTCGTTCATGTAGAAATGGAGGGCGTCGCGGACCTCCTCGTTGCACCCCTCATTGGCATAGACCACGCTGTCCGAATCGTTGAAACAGAAATCCGGGACGCCTGCGAATATCTCTCCGTATCCGATGACGTGCTCGATGTCCTCCTGCTCCGGACCGTACGACACATAGGCACCCAGACACCCTGCCATGTTGATTATGATGCCTCCGCTCCTGAGCCATTCGACAAGGGGGCTGTCAGCGGTGCCGTCGTAAAGGACATCCGATATTGAGCCGGATGCGATGAATATCGCCGTCGTCGACGGATCGCAGGTGGACATCAGCTCCAACAGGGACTCGGAATCATGCAGACCGAAACCATCGATGGACCTCAGCGAGAGCAGTTCCTCCATGTCCTCGAACATCTCCTCCTGAAGCTCCCAAGAGTTCAATGCTGCATAGTCCTCATCGAAATAGGCTGCGACATACTCTATGGAATACTGACCCGAATTGCTGATGACCACTGTGGTCGTCTCCATCCCCACATCGGAGCTCACCGTGTACCTGACGTCGTCCCCGTCCACCTCGAAGCTTATGTCATAGCGGTAGACGCTGGTCGAAGACGAAAGCACCAGTCCGGCCAGAATCAGCACCGCCAGCACCACTGGGATGATGATCTCACTGCGCCTCATGCGACAACCTCCTCTTCGCCTCCGGATACAGCAGCAGTGCCGCGGGAACGATGACGGCGGCATATCCCGCCAACGTCTTGGACAGGTCGTAGTTGAAATTGGACTCTATCGGATACAACCATTCGCCGAAATCAACCAGCGTCTCCCATCCCCACAGGCCCTCCGCCACGTACAGCTGAACACTCCACAGGAAGAACGACAGCCCCGCATACACCGAGAGTATGACGAGGAACAACAGCATGACGCCCGATGTCCTGGACATGATGAGGAGGGCGAAGGGGACCAGCAGGAGATAGTACTGGACGTTGCCCACCGGAACGAGGGTCGCACCCAGCAGGATCGTGGTGAGACACATTAGCAACCTGAACCCGGTGTGCCTGTGGTAGGCTATCAATAGAGCGAATGTCGCGGAGAGTATCAGGAGCAGGGGCATCAGATAGAGTGTGATGCTGTACCCCACCCCACCCTGACCCCCACGCACCGTGAGCCACAGGAAGGCCTCATCAAGATGTCCCGACACTATCGCCGGCGCCATTAGGATCAGTCCGGTGATCGCCGTCCAGACGATGTACTTCGTGACGTACCTGATGGATCCTGTCTGGGCATAGGCGTACCCGATGAGGAGTATCCCAAGGAATATGCCGTAGGGCTTGGTCAGCAGGGAGATCCCCATCATGACGCCTGCCAGCTCCGGCCTGCCCTTCAGCATCATGAGCAGCGAGAGGAGCATGAACAGTATCTCCACGTTCTCGAACATGAGCCTCATCGCGGACATCTCGAAGGCGAGTGGGAACAGGAACCAGACGCCGAAGGCCATTGTCGCCATGCGGTCGCTCCCCCCCACATGCCTCACTATCTGGAACAGCGTCCAGGCCACGAGCAGGTCCACGATGAACAGGAACGTCTTGATCAGCAGGGCGTACTCCATCGTCGGAAGGGTCGTGTACCATGGGAGGGCGGCTGTGGAACCGCTGAAATCTGGCACATACTGGCTGATCGACATGCCTGTGAATCCGGCGATGGCAGTCAGGATCGCCATGATGTATCCCCAGACCGGGGTGTAGTAGTGTCCCGGGAGGCCGTAGAGGCCCTCGCCCATGAAGAAGTTCTCGGAGTTCACGATCCACGATGCCACGTCACGGGGGTACGTGAACACGATGCCCAGCACGTAGCGGATGACAAGACCTACCACTGCTATGATTATGAGATTCCTCTGCAGAGGAGAGAGTCTTATGTTGCTAAAGGGCATCGGGCTCCGTATTATACGGACGCTCCATAAAAAGCCAACCCAGTCTCGCTCAGTAGTTCACGAAACGCTGCAGGAATCCTGGCAGATATGTGGCGATCATCGCCCGCTCGGCCCTGCTGAAGAAGAAACGCATGACCAGGATGAAGAAGACCGCCATCCCCACGAAGAACGATGCAAGGAACGGAATCCATGACACCGGCATGGCGAACGTCGAGGACAGCACGTACAGCAGGGCCACCAGTATGGCGAACAGGACATAGCACCAGACCTGCGGTGACAGATAGTTCCAGATCCCCCCTCCGACTAGCCTCTGGGAATAGATGGGGTATGCTGCGACCTTCATGATAAGCATGGACACGACCCACATCGCGCATACGCCCAGGATGCCGATGTCGGTGAACGCGAGGATGAGTACGGAGGATACGATGTTGAAGAACCCGACCAGGCACGTGACGAACGCCATCGACCTCATCTTCTTGAAGACCAGTGGGACCTGCGCCAGAGCACTGGATGCGCATATCGCGACCTCCGCCGGGAGCATCACATACAGCATCGGATACAAATCCTCGTACCCTGGCCCGAGCCAGAGCTCCACCGCCTCCGGCAGGAATATTATCAGGAAGGCCAACGGGAACACCATGAGGGCTCCGACGAACTTGGAGAAGAGCCTGATCGTGTCGGCCATCTCCTTCGTGTCCTCGTTGACGTAGGCGCGATACACCAGGGGCACCGCGGAGACCGATACAGCCGTGCATGCGGTGTGCACCATCATGATGATGTTCGTGGCGATGGAGAACGTTCCCTGGACCTCGCTTCCCATCATGATATTGACGACCACCAGTGACGCCTGGATGAACAGCAGGTTGCCCATCTCGGCTATGGTGGACCACATTCCCAGCCCGCCCATCTCCCTGATGAGAGTCTTGTCATAGAGGGACCTGGAGAAGCGGAGTGTGGGGCACACACGCTTCAGATAGGCCAGCATTATCACGAGCATCAGCAGGGACGAGACGATGTAGGAGACGCCTATGTCCGTTAGAGTGGGGTCGGAGTGGGTGAACAGCAAGAGGACTACGGCCACCTGGGACAGTGTCTGGACCGCCCTGCTGCAGTATGTTATGTACATGCGGTTGTAGGCCATGTACACGCTTCCGAGACTGGCCCCGAAGGATATCAGGACCGACGCCACCATGATCAGAAGGAACATCACCTGGACGTCATGGGCGGCTGACGGCCCGATGCTGAATATGTACGGGGACGCCAGGGACACCAGAACTATCACCGGGAGCATGACCAGGATACATCTCCCCATGCCGATGACGGACGTCGTGAACACACGGTTGGCCTCATCGGTGTCACCCTTCTGGATGGCTATTATGAAATAATTGGTCAGGGAGGTCGCGAGAGGGATGATGGCATAAGCGGAGAGGCCGAACTCCCCCAGGTAGTATGGGATCATCAACAGCCCGACGAGGGCCATGATGACCGTGCGACCCAGATTGGTCACCATGTTGATGGAGACTTTGCTGGAGAAGATGTCCTTAACCTGTGATGCCATCGTGACCCCTCCTGGCGAATCTTTCCTTCAACCTTTCGCCGTACATGATCCACAGAACCGACAAGATCCCGATGCATTGGAGCACCCCTCCGACAACGAACTGGACGGTCATCAGCGACAGGGATCCGAACTCCGCCACATAGGCCTGGAAGACATCAAGCAGCGTGTCCACTCCGATGAATCCCGTCCATTCCGCGAAGGACAGGAGAACCAGGGCGTTGCTGGAGAACATATAGACGACCGAGCCGACCGCAAGTATCTTCCAACTGAGCATGAAGCGGCGGTCGCTGACCGATATCCAGTATGCGAGGAACGGGACCAGGAGCACGATGTACTGTGTGGTCGGCGGGTAGACAAGGCAGAGAGTCACCACGACCAAACACCCTTTCATGAGCATATCATCCGGGTCCCCATCACGTGACCTCGCCATGAGGTACGCGATGATGACCGACCCGATCAGGACGACCACGTACATGATCACCCTCGACTGGCCGATTATGAGATCCACCAGGGTCTCCCCCTCGGACGATCCTGTGCGGTCGGTCAGGAACTGGAAGCACTGCGAGAGATCGCCTTCCAGGATCTGAGGGAGGAACACCACGACGGTGGCGATGACCGCCCCAAGGACGGCCTGAAGGATGAACACCGAACATGCCCTGCGGTCGCCCCTGTTCCTGACCACGATGTACGCCAGGAACACGAAGATGAGGAATGCTGGGAAGAACTTGGTCAGGACGGCGAGACTGAAGGTCATCCCGGCCAGGAACGGCATGTTCCTGCGGAGCAGTATGACCGTAAGGACCGTGAACATGGCTGCAATGGTGTCCGGCATGCCGATCACGCACGTCGAGCCTATCAGCACCGGACAGAGGAACGTGAGCGCGAACGCCAGGTTCGCCTTCCGGTCGTCCCCCGTCACATCCTGTGCCAGATGACGCACGAGAAGCGCCAGGATCAGGTCGCATATGACCAACGGCAGTTTGACCGAGTAGCTGAACGCCAGGGATGTGGCGGTCGCACTGAGGTAGTACTGGTCCAAGCCTTCGACGAAGAAGGCCTCCAGGACCCTGACGGCACTCTCCCCCAAATCGAGAAAGACCGTCTGGAATGCGCTGATCAGACCCAGGATATAC
>CAZLMR010000017.1:0-12956 GCA_964560575.1 uncultured Methanomassiliicoccales archaeon
TCCACGATGTGGACGTCATGGGCCTCCTCTTCGGCAGGAAGAGGATACTGAAGCTCTGCGACTCCGCCAAGAGCCCGGAAGACGCCAAGGTGTACAAGCACCTCAACGAGATCATCCGTGAGGTCAGCAGGGAGCAGAGGGAGAAGGGACAGTACGACCTGTACATCGGATACCCGTTCGTCCAGGGGAAGATGCCCGATGGCGACATAGACGTCCGCGCCCCCCTGGCCCTGTTCCCGGTCATCCTGGACAAGGACTCCCGCACCATCACGCTCACCCTGGACAACTCCAGGGATGCGATCTACAACAACACCCTGATACTGGGGTTCATAAAATCCAGTGGCCAGAACCGCCCCCTCCCCGACAACATCATCGAGGACTACAGCGGCGAGACCTTCCTCACCAACCTGGTCGACTTCTATGAGCAGAACGGCATAAAGATGGCCGTCAACTACAGCCTCCCGATCCCGTTCGTCGACTACAAGGCCGGAGAGTTCCCCCACTACCTGGCCGGGGACATGGAGATGGTCCCCAACATCATGCTCGGGAAGTATCCCACATACTCGAGCTCCATCCAGAAGGACTTCGACGGCATGCTTGCGGGAAGGGAGATCAACGGCATCCTCAACGACCTCATCGTGGATCTGAACAAGACCGACTTCCTCTCGGACCTCCCGCTCCCCCTGTCTGAGGACGAGATCAAGGACAAGGGCATGGCGGCGTCCGAGAAGGACCTGGTGTACATCAACTCCCTCAACAGCTCCCAGGAGAACATCCTGACCGCGATAGAAAAGGGGGACGAGATCGTCGTCCAGGGCCCCCCAGGCACAGGGAAGTCCCAGGTCATCACCGGACTGATCACATCCGCCGTCATCAAGGGGAAGACCGTCCTCATGGTCTCCGAGAAGAAGACCGCCCTCGATGTCGTCTACTCGCGCCTCGGGATGCTGTCCAAGTACTGCCTCCTGATCGACGACGTCGGTAACAAGGAGCTGTTCTACAAGCAGCTGGGGAGGATGCTGGACACGGAACCGCAGAAGGCGGGGGTCGACCTCGACGCCGTGTCTGAGGCCATCGACAGGGACGTCGCCCTGCTGGACAACATCGCCGATGTCATGTACAGTCCGTCCGACTTCGGGATCGCCCCGTACAAGCTCTACGCCATGGACAGATGGCTGGACCTCAACGACAGGCGCCAGTTCGAGGAGTACAAGCTCCTCAAGGACAACATAGACGTCTCCCTGCTGGCCCTCAGGTACCAGTCCGTGTCGGAGCTCCACAGGAGGTTCGGCGACCAGGTGCTCATGCAGAACTTCAACGAGTACCACGAGCTCGTCGCGAAGTACCCATGGATGACCCAGATGAAGGCGGACCTGTCCGAGTACAACATCGGCGAGATGAAGGCGGACCTCCTGGACCTGGACCAGCAGATCACGGCCCTGAACTCCAAAGGGTTCATCGGCAGACTGTTCAACAAGGGTAAGGTGACCCGCGAGGCCACCGCCATGACTGAGAAGTACTTCGACAACTACAACGAGCACACCGTGCAGAAGGTCATGGCCGACCCCAAGGGCATGTTCGATGCCCTGGACGGCTACGGGACATACTCGTCGAGGGCCACCATCTACAACAGGCTCACGGACGACGAGAGGACCTACGGCACGGACGTCCTCAACGTCTCGCTCGCATCGAAGATGCCCTACAGCGACAGCAACGACCGCATCTACGAATGGATCCTCAACGACCACCTCCAGAAGTTCGACGCGGCCCACAAGGACATCATGCAGGAGATCTGGGACTTCGACAGCATCATAGCCGACATGGACCGCAAGATCGAGTCCAAGAGGCAGCTCTCCAGGGACAAGGTGGAAGAGGTGTTCCAGCAGAACCTGAAGTACATCTCCGAGTCCAAGAGGCGCGGGGACATCAACAGGATCATAGAGTCCAAGAGGAAGTGGAACCTGAACAAGTTCGTCAACAGATACGGATACGAGCTGTTCAAGGGCGTCCGCGTGTGGCTCCTGACGCCCGAGGTCGTGTCTGAGATCCTCCCGCTGGAGATGGGGATATTCGACCTGCTGATCTTCGACGAGGCCTCGCAGATGTACGTGGAGAAGGGAGTCCCCTCCATCTACCGCGCCAAGAAGGTCGTCGTCGCCGGGGACCACAAGCAGCTCCGTCCCTCGTCCCTCGGAGTGGGCAGGGTCGACTACGAGAGCGACGAGGACGACCTGGACGACATAGTCACCGCCGCCCTGGAGGAGGAGAGCCTGCTTGACCTGGCCAGGGCCAAGTACGACTCCATCCTGCTGAACTTCCACTACCGCTCCAAGTACGAGGAGCTCATAGCGTTCTCCAACTACGCGTTCTACGGCGGGAAGCTGTACGTCTCCCCGAACGTGGACACCCCCGAGCGCCCCCCGATAGAGGTGTTCAGGGTGGAGGGGCTGTGGGAGGAGAAGTCCAACATGGCCGAGGCCCAGAAGATCGTCCAGCTCCTTAGGGAGTTCTTCACCAACAGAAAGGACGACGAGACTGTGGGCATAATCACGTTCAACGCCTCGCAGAGGGACCTGATCAACGACGTGCTCGACGAGGAGTGCGCCAACGACCCGTCCTTCGGCAAGATCGTCGCGGACGAGATGAAGAGGTTCGACAACGGCGAGGATGTGGGACTCTTCATCAAGAACATCGAGAGCGTCCAGGGTGACGAGAGGGACGTCATCATGTTCTCCATCGGATACGCCAAGAACGCCGAGGGGAAGCTCATGCAGAGGTTCGGATGGCTCAACAACCGCGGCGGGGAGAACCGCCTGAACGTCGCAATATCAAGGGCCAAGAAGAAGATCTTCATCGTCACGTCCTTCGATCCGGAGGACCTCCAGGTCGACAACACCAAGAACGAGGGGCCCAGGATCCTGAAGAAGTACCTGCAGTACGCGAACGCCATAAGCAGCGGCAACAGGGGTCTCGCCGACTCCATCCTGCACTCGTTCGGCGATGAGAGATGGAGCGCCCCCGAGGACTACGACGCCGGAAGGATAGCAGACCGCGTCTACAACGCGCTCATCCGCAAGGGATACACCGTGGAGAGGAACGTGGGGATCGGCGGATACCAGATCGACCTCGCTGTCAAGCAGAACGACAAGTACATCCTCGGCATCGAATGCGACAGCCGCCTGTACGAGATGTCGTCGTCCACGAGGGAGAGGGACTATCACAGGCAGAAGTACCTGGAGTCCAGAGGGTGGAGGATCCACCGCGTCTGGACCCCCGGGATGTGGAAGGACCCGGAGAAGGAGATCGCCAGGATCATTCAGGCGATCGAGAAGAACCATTGAGCTTGGCCTTCTCGTTCTCCATGTCTATGTACGCCGCGCCCCATTCGGCGATGGTGTCTATGACAGGGAGCAAACTCATCCCCGTGGATGTGAGCGAGTACTCCACCCACGGGGGATTCTCGCTCTTCACCTCGCGACGGATTAGCCCGTCGCTCTCCAGCTCCTTCAGCTGGAGGCTCAGGATGTGCGCGGTGATGCCCGAGAAGAACGTGCGGAGCTCGCCGAACCTCTTGGGTCCGTCCATGAGCCTCCAGATTATGTACATCTTGTACTTGCCTCCGATGACCTGCAGCGTCCTGCCGAGAAGATAGCCGTCGAACGTCACCGTGATCACATCCTCGCGCAGTCCGCCACCGGTATCCCCTCGCGTTCGAGGTACACCGCGCCCCATCTGCTCATGTCCATTATCAGGGGTATCGCGGTCTCGCCGAACTCCGTGAGACTGTACTCCGTCTTCGGCGGGACGACTGGGTACACCTTCCTCTCTATCAGCCCGTCCGCCTCGAGCTCCCTGAGCTGCTTCGTGAGCATCTTCCCGGTGGCCTCCGGGATCATCGCCTGGATCTCGCTGAACCTCTTCTTCCCGTTCCTGAGGCTCCAGATCACCACCGACTTGTACTTGCCTCCGAGCAGACGGACGGTCGCCCTCACGGGACACTCCGCCTCGAAGTTCCTTGAACAGCATTCCATGTCCATAGTATCCTTTTGGATAGTATATGTCATGTTATATCGTACATGGTTTTTGTAAACAGACTGAAATGCCATATCCGCAGGTCGCGGGAAGCCCGGAACCACATGCCGGGGTGCCTCCGCCCCGCGACTCAGACCTAAATAAGATATGGACGATACAGGGACACGGTGAAACAATGGATTTCAACGAACTTGTCAGGAGAAGATACTCGTGCCGCGCATACAAGACCGACGCAGTGGAGGACGACAAGGTCCGTTCGATCCTCGAGGCTGGACGTCTCGCCCCCACGGCGAGGAACGACCAGCCCGTCCGCGTCATAGCGGTCAGGTCCAAGGAGGGCCTCGCTAAGCTGGAGGAGGCGGGACACATCTACGACGCCCCGCTCGCGTTCATCGTCTGCTCCGACAGGGACAGGGCATGGACCCGCAGCTACGACGGGATGAAGACCACCGACATCGACGCATCGATCGTCACCACACAGATGATGTACGAGGCGACCGACATGGGCCTCGGCACCCTGTGGGTCTGCATGTTCAAGCCCGACGTCATCAAGCGGAACTTCGGACTCGCTGACAACGTCATCCCGGTCAACATCCTGGCCGTCGGATACAGGGACGACCAGACGTCCAAGAACCACGGCGTCCGCATCCCCATGGAAGACTTCGTCAGATACGCTTGATTTAGGTTTATCTAAAACTCTTTAACCTCCCCTCACGATGAGGGAGGCGATGGACGTCGCGGACAGCGTGCGCGCCGCCCGAGGTGATATGATGGCAAAGACGACTCTGAAGATAGAGGGCATGATGTGCGAAGGATGCGTGAAGTCCGTGAAGGACTCCCTGGAGAAGACCGACAAGGTGAGGTCCGTCGATGTGAACCTGAAGAAGGGCACCGCCTCCGTGGAACACGACGGCGCCACCGACGAGGCCCTGATCAAGGCGGTAGTCGATGCAGGGTTCAGGGCATCCGTCAAGCACGGACTGTTCTCATGAAGAACAAGGTGATCCGCGTCGGCGGGATGACCTGCGCGGCTTGCGTAGGGCGCGTGGAGGGCGCCCTGAACGCAGTGCCGGGCGTCCAGTCGGCTGTGGCGAACATAGGGAACAACACGGCCACGGTTGTATATGACGAAACCGTGACCACGGAGGACGAACTGGCGGCGGCGATAATCGGAGCCGGCTACCAGGTCATAAGCGACAACCGCGAGGAGGCCGCCCGCGAGGAGCAGAAGGACCTCGATTCGCGTCGCAGGGACCTGTACATCTCCATCTTCTTCGCCGTGATACTCAGCGTCATCGCGATGGGGCACATGTTCGGTCTGGAGATCCCGCTGGATCCCCTGCCGTTCTGCCTGGTCCAGCTGGTCCTGTGCATCCCGATAATGTACGGCGGGAGGAGGTTCTACAAGAAGGGCATCCCGGCGCTGTTCTCGAAGAACCCCACCATGGACTCGCTGGTGTCCCTGGGGACGCTTGCATCCCTCTGCATGGGCCTTTACAACACATATCTGGTCTACACCGGCGACACCGGTGCCATGCACTCACTGAGCTACGACTCCGTGGGCATGATCATCGCCCTGGTCAGCATCGGCAAGTACATGGAGGTCAGGTCCAAGATGCGCACCAACGACTCGCTGAGGAAGCTGATCTCCATGGCCCCGAATGAGGCCACGGTGATCCGCGACGGGGAGGAGGTCCACATCCCGGCATCGGAGCTCGAGGTCGGGGACGTGGTCCTGATAAGACCCGGGGAGAAGATCCCCGCTGACGCGACCGTCGTGTCCGGCGAATCGTCAGTGAACGAATCGATGCTCACGGGCGAGAGCATCCCGGTGGACAAGAAGACCGGCGACACACTGTACGGAGCCACGGTCAACGGTGCCGGGAGTCTCAGGGCGAGGATCGAGAAGACCGGAGAGGACACCGTCCTGTTCCAGATTGCACGCATGATGGAGATGGCCCAGGGGACCAAGGCGCCTGTCGCCAACATCGCTGACAGGGTCGCCGCGGTGTTCGTGCCCGCGGTCATCGCCATAGCGATTCTGGCATTCATCGGATGGATGCTCGCCGGAAGGGACTTCCAGTTCAG
The DNA here is from genome assembly GCA_964560575.1 of uncultured Methanomassiliicoccales archaeon. Taxonomy (GTDB): domain Archaea; phylum Thermoplasmatota; class Thermoplasmata; order Methanomassiliicoccales; family Methanomethylophilaceae; genus Methanoprimaticola. Next base: position 6,121 of record CAZLMR010000017.1, read on the forward strand.
CCTGACCATAGCGATATCGATCCTGGTGATAGCCTGCCCCTGCGCACTAGGCCTCGCCACACCCATCGCCATCGTCGTCGGAACCGGGAGGGGTTCGCAGTATGGGATACTGTTCAAAACCGCCTCGTCCCTCGAGGCGGCCGCGAGGATAGACACGGTCGTCCTGGATAAGACGGGCACCTGCACCGTCGGCCACCCGGAGGTCAACTTCGTCTCAGACCCATCCGTCATCGGGATGGTCGCGGCGGCGGAGATCGACTCGGAGCACCCCCTCGCCGAGGCCATAGTGAGGTACGCCAGAGGTCACGGGGTCGACATCCCGCCACACTCGGACTTCGAAAGCGTCACGGGAGGCGGCGTCAGATGCACCGTCGACGGCAGGAGGGTCCTGGTCGGAAGCACCCGGTTCCTCACCGAAGAGGGCGTGGATATACCCGATGGCGCGGACGGCCTCGCATCGTCCGGCATGACGTGCATCCTCGCTGCCATAGACGGAAGATATGCCACGACAGTGGCCATATCGGACCCGATCCGCGAGGAGAGCCCTTCCGCCATAGCGTCCATGCATGCGGACGGACTCAGGGTTATGATGGTCACCGGCGACAGGAGGGACACGGCGGAGCACATAGCCGCGGAGCTCGGCATCGACGAGGTCCACGCGGAGACCAAGCCGGGTGACAAGCTGGAGATCGTGAAGAGCCTCCAGGTGTCCCAGAGGCGTGTGGCTATGACCGGTGACGGGATCAACGACGCTCCCGCACTCACACAGGCGGATGTGGGAGTGGCTGTGGGTTCCGGAACCGACATCGCCATGGAATCGGCGGACATCGTGCTGATGAACGACGACCTCCGCAGCGTCCCGGCTGCACTGGAGATCGGAAGGGCCACGTTGAAGAACATCAAGGAGAACCTGTTCTTCGCGTTCTGCTACAACGTCGTGTGCATCCCGATAGCGGCCGGACTCCCTGTGCTGCTGGGATACGACGACCTGGTCGACCAGATGCCGATGATCTCGGCGCTGGCGATGGCGTGCTCGTCCGTCTCGGTGGTGTCGAACGCGCTCAGGCTCAGGACGTTCAAGCCGAGGGCTCTCGGACAAGCTCAGCCGAGGTGACACGGAGCGTCCCAGCGCCCTTCTTCCAATCCTTCTCGAAACCCTTTATCCTCAGCGCCTTGGAGTGCATCGGGGAATCGAGGGTGAGGGATTCGTACTCCCCTCCCTCGCCCATTATGCTTATCCCGTACCTCTCGCGTAGGGCCTTCAGATCCCTTACGGCATCCTCGTCAATGGGTCTACCGAGCCATGATTCGTCCAGACCCTCCGCGTAACACCCCACTATGACAGCCCTTATCCCGGATTGGAGGAACTGGTCCATGAGCATGTCCTGGTCCTTCCTCCACATCGGCGTGATGACCTTTAGGCCCAGGTCACCGCAGACCACGTTCATGCGGTCCCACTGGTAGTCGGACCATATGGCCCCCGTCACCACCCCGTCCACATCAAGGCCTTCGAGAGCCATCCTCAGGCCCTCCATGTCTCCCTCCTCGGACCCCGTGCTGGGAGCGGTCACCAGTTCCCTCCCCATAGCCTCCGCCATCAGGGGCACAATCGACAGGTTCGGGGTGTGGAATATCCAGGAGGCCTCGTCCTCCGGCACTATGTTCACGAGATACGGAATCTCATGGCCCATCTGCTCTGCGAGATATAGAGAGAAAGTCGAATCCTTTCCGCCGGAGTACAGCGATGCCAGCCTCATGAGCATCGTAAGGCGGAACTCGGCTATAACAGGATGCACCCCGGACCGGTCGGTCCGGGATTGGGTTTGGTATGCTCACCGTTCGTCGTCCAGAAGGGCCATGAAGAACCTTCTCTGGATCTCGTTGACGATCCTCGGGGGCTTCAGCTGAGCGGATGACGCACCCTTGGAGATCATCACATCCCTGTATAGGAGATACGTCTCCGGCTGGAGGAACAGGAGCCTGAGATGGTCGAGCATGCCCTTGGCCACCTTGTCCCCGTAGGACGGGTTGCCCTCGCACACTCCCTTGTCCAGTTCAGCGGCGACCGTGTCTGGGTTAAGACCCTCTGGAAGGGTGGCTTCCATGAGCATGACGTAGCGCATGGGTACGCTGTCGACATCCCCGAATACCGAGAAATCGTCCATGTCGTAGCCCAGCTCCTTCTCCACACGCTCCGCGACCCCTCTGAGGACCAGCTCTGTGGTCTTCTCCCCGAGGACGCTGATCGTCTGATCGATCCTGTACTGGAACTGGATCATGGGGGTCCGGTTGTACATACCGGTCACCTTGACGGCGTCCCTGATCCTGTAGCGGTAGAACCCGGACTGGTTGGTTATGACGATCTCGTAGGTCTTGCCGACCTCGACCCCGTCGAGAGTGACGATGCCGGCTGGATCATCGGAGTCTATCGGGATGAACTCGTAGAACACCGAATCGGGGATCAGGACGGAATCGGGACAGTCCACATCCATCGGCACCGAGAATATGCCCTCCGAAGCGTTCAGACCGACGTAGAACAGCCTCACGCCGTCGCCCGCGTACCTCTGCCTCAGCTTGTTGTAGTACGTGGAGAATCCTCCGGTGGCCACACCGCTGAAGATCGTCAGATTCGGCCATATCTTGGGCATGATGGGCTCGTCGAACCCCTGGGAGAAGATCTCCCTGAGCTGTGCGGCCCTCTCCGGCATGGGCCGGATCTTGCCGAGGACGCTCTGCCTCACTTCCGCGGGCATCTTCACGGACTCGTCTATCGTGCCCTTCTCTATGTCATCGACGAGCATCTCCCACTCGCTCTCGATGTACTGCATGAGCTCCAGCAGTATGCTCGAGAAGCTGAACCCCATGGAGGTTATCTCCGGGTTCATCAGGGCGAACCTGGCGTGGAGATAGCGTGTGTTGGTCTTGGGATCAGGGACCAGCGCCTCGAGGGGGGATGTCATCAGCATGGGCAGGTAGTCCCCCATCTGTCCGATGACCTTCGCCGATATCGCCCCGTAGGTCGCACCGTTCTTCAGCGTGGTCAGCTGGGACTCGATGAGGTTCAGATACGGGGGGTTGGCCCAGTCGAAGCCTATGGCATCGCAGATGACCTTCGTGCGGAGCTGCATGTTGTATCTGTTCATCACTCCCATGGCCCGGTCTGAGACGGGTATCCTCTTGGGATTTCCCATGGTCCCGGAGGTCTTGGCATAGTGGGCTATGTTGTATGCGCTTATGAGGCCGGTCTCGCCCTCCTCCGTCATCCTGTAGACGTATCCGGCATAATCGTCGAACGTCGTCAGTGGGACGCGTTCCTGGAACTCCTCCACGGACCTTATGTCGGCGAAACCGTACTTCCTGCCGTATTCGGTGTCCTTGTTGTCGTTCAACAGCCTCATCAGCAGTTCGGTGTTGTATCTCATGGGATCCTTGGTCATCTCGACCATGGAATCGTACACCGGCCCTCCCTCGGCGTACCCCTTCATGTTCATCTGACCGCTGAGCGTGAGCTTGGAAGAGTCCATCGCCTCACCTAATCTCCAGTATGTCCGTGAATCCCGTCGCCTCGAGCACCTCCATCACGGTGTCGCTGACGCCGGTGACCACCATGCCTCCGCGCTTCGACATCTGCTTGTCCAGCGAAAGGATCACCCTGAGCCCTGCGCTGGAGATGTACTCCAGACCCGACATGTCGAGGACCAGCCTCTCCACATCCCCGTCATCGCTCTGCATCTTCTCGCTAAGCTGTGGTGCGGTCTGCGTGTCCAGCCTCCCGATCAGTTTGAGAGTCGCTTCGTTCCCGTTCCTAGTCTCCTCTATCTCCATTCTCTTACCTCCTACATCATGACGGATGGGTGCGGCGGATCTCCGCGCTCCGTCCATCGATCGCCATGAGCTCGCCGTGGGGGCCCGCTCCGCGGACCTCCATGTCTATCGTGAAAATGATTCTGCCGGCGTCCCGAATGGATGGCGGTCCCTGCGACACTATGGGCGCGACGATGCCTCCCGTCGGTGTCCCCGCGGCCATCGCTCCGAATGCCTCGGTGCTGTCATCGGACGTCTGCATCCCCCCGATCATGGTCGGCACATCCAGGATTCGTCCGGCCTCCCCTTGGCCAATGCGTCGAGCTTCACCTGTGACGGCGGAGCGCCCGATGCCTCGCGTTCCGAATACAGGGAGTCCTGCCAGCCGTCCCTCATGCGGTGGACCAGCATGGGTGCCAGAGCTCCGAATCCGCGGTTCCTCCCGTACATCGGGAACTCCCGGCATATGTGATCGTCCAGACCCTCCGAGGCGCTGACAGGGTCGCCCGATTCCGGCTCTATGAACAGCTCGTAGCGGAGCCCCTCCTGATCGGGCCATACCTGGGCCTGACGGACTGCGACCCCCTTCGACGAGAGGTACGCTGTCACCTTCTCGATCAGCGCCGGCGCAGGGACCTTCTCCTGCGCGAGGTTCAGTATCTCGCGCGTCTTGGTTATGAATTCTATATTGGGGGTGTCGCCCGTGAACCCGCGGACCCTCACGAGGTCGTGCAGATTGTATCTGTACAGCCCGCTGTAGGTCGTCAGGAGTATCTCGTAGTCCCTGCCGTCCTCCAGCTGATCCGCCCTCAGCACGTCTCCGCCTCCGGCGGGGATGAACTCGTAGAACGCGGATGCGATCGCCAGCGGACCGTATCCGACGCCCGCCTCCATGGGGATGTTTATCTTCGCCTCGCTGGCGCCGTAGCCTACATCGAAGAACACCACCCCGTCGCCCAGAAGAGGCCTCAGCCTCTCGACACCCGCACCCGCGGATCCGGAGAGCCAGAATCCCGCGGAGATCAGATGGGGCCAGTACCTGGCAGGAACGAAGCGGTCCCTCCCCTCGTCGAGGATCGCCTGGAGCCTGTCGGCGCGCTCTGGATCCGGTTTGGCCAGGGCCTCGACGGAACGGCGCTCGTCCGGGTCGAGGTCCACGGACCGGTCTATGGTCCCGTTGCGCATGTCGCGGATCAGCATCTCCGCATGGTCCCTGGCGTACTCGATCCTGGACACCATGCGGCCGGCGTTGTTCCCTGCGACCGTTATCACATCGTCATGGGCCATCGCGAAGAGCATCGTGAGATACATCGACGCCTCGGCGCTGCGTATGCCCATCAGTATCCTGGGGAAGGCAAGACCGTCCGATGCTGCCGTGGAGTCGAAGGTCTTCCCCGATGCGAACCCCACCTCGATGCCCGATTCCGAGACGCTGTTCCTCATAGCCGAGGCCAGAGGGAAGTAGTGGAACATCCCGGCGAGGTCCGTCCCCATCCCTGATGACACCCCCTTCCCCGCGACGAGGGCACGGAAGCTTTCGGAGGATGCGGCGGCCTCGGAGAACGCCTTGTTCAGATACAGGTTCCTGAGCTTCACGACGGAGTTCTTGGCGTCCATGCCCCTAGAGCTCTCCGGGATCAGCTTGTTGCGTCCCGTGGTCCCCGAGGTGGATGTCAGGAATACGGTGGGGCCGTCGAAGAGGACGTTCTCCCTCCCGGAGCGGGCGATGTCCTCGACCATCCCCTCGATGTCCGAGTATTCCGTGACCGGAACCGCGAGACGGTAGGAATCCGGACCGGTGATCTCCGAGAAGGAATGGCTGCGGCCGAAATCGCTGTTGGCGGCGTGTTCGATGATGGAACGGAGGACACGCTCCTGCGTGCCCCTGCAGTCTTCGCACATCCCCTCCCATGCTGCGACGGCATCGGCACCGTCGGACCGAAGGATCGTCTCGTAGGGATCGATGGCCCCACACCCGGGTTGAAGCTCCATGCCCATGAATCGTATTGATGGATTAAAAAGAGGGGGCACCCGCCAGGTTCTTAAGCAAACAAAACATCGGACCTCCAGAGGTTCCCGATATGGATGCCGCGGAAATGAAGAAGATGGTCGCAGAGAAGGCAGTGGACACTTTCGTCAAGGACGGCATGAACGTCGGATTGGGAACCGGGTCGACGGCATACTATGCCATCAAGAGGATCGGCGAACTGGTCGCCGAGGGGTTCGACCTGACCTGCGTCGCCACATCGGTCCAGAGCGAGGAGCTTGCGAGGGACTGCGGCATCAAGGTCGTCGACCTCGACCAGGTCGACAAGCTGGACGTCACCATCGACGGCGCCGACGAGGTCGATCCGAAGATGCAGCTGGTCAAGGGCCTCGGAGGAGCCCTGCTGAGGGAGAAGATCGTGGCGGCTGCCTCGGTGAAGGAGATCATTATCGTCGACGAGTCGAAGCTCGTCGACAAGCTGGGGACGAAGGCTCCCCTCCCCGTCGAGGTCCTGAGATTCGGCCATGAGCACACGAAATTCGCCCTCAAAAGACAGGGCTGCGAACCCGTCCTCAGGATGAGGGACGGGGAGCCGTTCGTCACCGACGGCGGGAACTACATCTACGACTGCAGGTTCGAGAACGGCATCGACAACCCCTTCTTCCTCGAGTCGAGGGTGGACGTCATTCCGGGCGTCGTGGAGAACGGACTCTTCCTTAACACGGCTTTCGACGTCCTCGTGTCGAGAACGGACGGAAGCGTCGAAAGGATGTCCGGCCAGGACATCTGAATCCCCTTTTTTCGAACCGCTTAAGTCCCCGTAAGAGGGGGCGCATCTTTTTATATAACCCCGATATTAGCACGTCCCTGATTCAATTCAACAGGGTTGATTAATCATGAAGATGCCCAGGACCGTCAAGAGATACTGTCCCTACTGCAAGGCCCACACCGAGCAGGAAGTAGAGAGGGTCAAGAAGAAGAAAGCCAGCGAGCTCAAATGGGGTCAGAGGAGATTCAGAAAGGTCACCGCCGGTTACGGAGGTTT
>CAZLMR010000018.1:0-12610 GCA_964560575.1 uncultured Methanomassiliicoccales archaeon
AGGAAGAGCAAGGAGATCAACCACAAGATCGAACCGATGCGCGACCTGTTCATGGCGATATTCTTCATCTCCATCGGTATGGAGATCACGGTGTCGTCCCTTGTGGACAACATCGGCATGATTGTCGTGATCTACCTGCTGTTCGCATCGCTCAAGATCGGAACCGTGTTCCTCGCCTACTGGATCGGGAACGAGAGCTGCCGCAACGGATTCCTGTCCGCGACCGGACTGACCGCGATGGGTGAGTTCGCGTTCATCATCGCCGCGGAGGCATACGGGTACGGCGTCGTGGACGACTCGTTCTACACATCCGTCGTGGGTGCCGCGCTGGTGTCCATGATAATGCTGCCGTTCATCACAAAGTACGCGGCACAGATCTGGGACAAGTCCGTGGAGAAGTGCCCGAGGCCCGTGTATGCCGCATGCTGCAACATCAACGGCGCGAGGGACAGGATGTACTGCCGCATCGACGCATCCACCAAGAAGTCGCGCAAGGCCCTGTACAGGAGCATGACCCACACGTACATCAACATCCTGGCCATCGCCCTGCTGGAGGCCGCGTTCTACTTCATCATCCCGGCCACGGTGGAGTGGGGATCCACGAACTTCGGCGGCAACGAGACCGTTTGGGGCATAGGGATGCTGGTGGTCAACTTCATCGTCCTCGCGGTGCCGATCTACCATCTGGTGAACAACGTCAAGTTCCTGGACGAGATCATCATCAACGGAGCCAGGCACATCGCCCAGAGGGAGGGATCGTCCAACGAACCGGGAGCCATATACCAGAGGTTCCTGGAGATCAACACTTCCCTGGTCGTCCTCGCGATAGACGCGGTGATCATCATCATCGTCCCCAACTCCGTGGGACTGTGGCAGCATCTCCTGGTGCTGGCACTGGCTCTGGTGGCCCTCGCGGTCGTCTTCTACAAGAGGTACAGGGACGGCAGGAAGACCCCGGACACCGACGACGAAGCGGATGACCAGTCCGAGGAAGAGAACGAGTGATCAGCGCCTACCCAGATCGCGTATGCGACTCTCCAACTCGGAGGCGGATTCGACTATGTCGGAAGTCTTCTCGCGTATCGTGCCGGCTGCCTTCCTGGCACTCCTGTCTGCCGACCTGACCGCCTGATTCGTCTGCACCATGATGGCCGATGGGGAGTGCATCATGAATCTTGACAAGGATGCGGACGCCATGTACACCTTCTTCGGCACGGTCTTCTCGAGACCGATGACGTCCACCCTCTTCCTGACAACATCATCCAGGAACGAATCGACCTCCGAGGCATCGGACACAGTCACGACATTGCCTATCTCACCGAGCGTGTGACCGTCGGTGCCACCTGTGAATCCGATCCCGTACATGGTCGCGGACATCAGGGACTCGCGGTTCGACTCGCGCGTCATCCCGCTGCAGAGCACCTCGTAGGCGTCCAAGCGCCGGGCGATGTCCTCGTCCAGGTAGCCCTTGCGGATGCAGATCTCCACCCCTTGTTGGACATGAGGTATCCCATCGGGTGGGCCGCCGAGACGACGCAGCTCTCGCCCTCCAGCATCTCCAGCAGCCTCTCAGTGGGACAGTCCCTCAGCGCGAGCCAGGGACACTCCTGCAGCCTCGGGCGTATGTTATGGTACCAGAACCACTCCAAATCATCCTGGTCATAGAAGTAGACCAAGATATGGGGGCCGTCCGAGGTGCTGACCTCCATCCCAGGGATGACCGGGACCGGGATGTCCCTGCCCTTGATCCTCACGAGCGAGGAGATGAGGTTATGGTCTGTGACCGCGACCCCGACCCCGCGCTCCGCTGCCAGCTTGATGGCGGCATCGATGTCCGTGAAGGAATCCGAGCAGTTGGTGTGGAAGTGCATATCCACGGCCATCCTGCCGCTGTCGCGGATGGCCTCCCAGTCCGGCCTCTCGAACCTTACGGTCATCTCAGACAGAGGGATCTCCAGGCATCCTCGGACCCTGCCAGGACCTCTTCCGTGTCCAGTGTGAGGATGTCGCCGTTCTCCACGACCATGTCTCCCTGGCAGAACACGGTCTTGACGTTGAGGCTGTTGCCCGAGTACACGATGTTGGCGAGTATGTTCTCCGGGACGAGGGGCCTGAGGTTCGGCGCCTTGCCGTCGAGGATCACCACGTCCGCATACTTCCCGGGCTCGATGGACCCTAGGGAGTCCTGCATCCCGATGGCCTTAGCACCGTTGATGGTGGCGAAATCCAGGAGCTCCTGAGCGTTGGTCACGACAGGGTCCCATCTGCTTGATTTCTGGAGGAGACCGAGGGTCTTCATCTCCGCGAACATGTCGAGGGTGTTGTTGGTGGTGTTGCCGTCGGTTCCGATCGAGACGTTCACGCCGTACTTCTGGAACTCCGGCACGGGAGCGACGCCACCTGTCGCGAGCTTCATATTGGACACGGGACACGACGAGATGGACATGCCCGCCTCCCCCATCATCCTGACCTCCCTCAGCGTGAGCCACGCGGAGTGCGCCGCGACACCCCTGGGTCCGAGCACCCCTATGCTGGACAGCCATTCCGCGGGACGCATGCCGGTCTTCTTCTTGTGGTCGTTGACCTCCCCGCGGGTCTCGGACAGGTGGAAGTTCATCGGGGCACCGACCTCGTCGGAGAATTCCTTGGCCCCGACGCAAGTCTCCTCGTTGCAGACGTACACGCCCTGGAGTCCCACTCCGGGCACGATCTTGCGCTCGTCCTTGAACTTCTGGTAGAAATTCTTGCAGTTCTGCAATGGGTTGCCGACCTGGGTCGTGCATTCCTGGTCGAGCACGCACCAGCAGAGGACGCCTCTTATCCCCGCCTCCTGCGTCGCTTTCGCGATGACATCCTCGGAGTAGTACAGATCCATGAACGTGGTCGTCCCTCCGCGCATCATCTCCATGCATCCGAGTTTCGTTCCGAGCGCGAGGTCGTCATCGGTCCTGTCGGAATCGATCTTGAAGACCTTGTCCAGGAAATCCGGGAAGGTGAGGTCGTCGACCACCCCCTTCATGACGGACATGGCCACATGGGTGTGGGTGTTGATCATGCCGGGCATGACGATGTCGCCCGTGGCGTCGATCTCCCTGTCTGCAGTACCGTTGTACTCGGGCCCGACGGAGACGATCCTCTCGCCGTCGATCACCACGTCACCCTTGAGAATGCGCCTGGACTCGTCCTGTGTGACGATCCATGCGTTGCGGATCGCTGTTATCATGTGCGGGCGATGACTATGGACCGTATTAACGGTTCGTCCCATCGCTTCGTGTCGGGATGGACGGATTGCCCGATGGTCCTCAAAAGACGTATAACGCCTGCGACAATCCGGGTGTCATGAGCTTCCGCATTACTTTCCTGGGGACCGGCGGCGGTCGTTACACGACCATGTATCAGATCAGGTCCACAGGCGGGATGCTCGTCGAACACGATGGCAGGTTCCTGCACATAGATCCGGGACCCGGGGCCCTGACCCAGATGCAGAGGATCCACTACGACCTCCATCGTACCGAGTCACTCATCGTCTCCCACTGCCACCCTGATCACTACTCCGATGCCGAGAGCGTGCTGGAGGGCATGTCCAAGGGCGGATGGGAGAAGCGCGGACATCTCTACGGTTCGGAGACCGTGGTGAACGGCAACGGGAAGCTGGGGCCGTGCGTGTCCGACTACCACAAGAGCATCGTCGAGGACGTCACGGTTTTCAGACCAGGGGATGTCCTGGATGTCGACAGGATGCGGGTGGACATCTGCAGGGCCATCCACAGCGACCCCACGAACGTCGGGTTCAGGTTCCACACCGACGCCGGGATCGTCTCGTATGTGAGCGACACGGAGTACACGGACGACATCGCGGACCAGTATGCGGGATCCAGGGTCCTGATTCTGCCTGTAACCACACCTCGCGGAAACAGGATAAAGTACCACATGTGCACCGACGACGCCGTCCCGTTCGTGGAGCGCGTGAGGCCGGAGCTAGCGATATTCATCCACCTGGGCGTGGTCATCATCCGCAGAGGGGCCGAGTCAGAGGCCGCCTACGTCGAGGAGATGACCGGCGTCAGGACGGTCGCCGCCCGTGACCTGATGGTCCTGGATGTCGGCGATGACCTCGGGATATCCGATGCGGAGACCTTCGGGATCAATGGATGGATCCCGGACTCGTCACCGTGACGGCCCGGGCCGCATCCTGAAAGGAACTTTTCAGAGGATCTCCCACTGCATGGTGACGGAATCACGGAACTCCATGTCCCTCGGGACCGCATCGACAGCCATGGCTGCCATGACACGCGCCCTGGGGGCCGGTGAACCGACCTGCGACGAGTACGATATGGAGACGATGTCCCCCAGCCTGACGCCGGCGGCCGTGGCCAGCTCCCTCGCCCTGTGCTTGGCGTCCTTCACCGCTGCCGCCCTCGCCTGCTTCATCGGCTCGGACGGGTCCCTGACGATGTACGAGACCCTGAACTCGGGCGCCCCCTCGCTGGCGATCATGGCCTGGAGGAGCCTTCCCAGGGTCTCCCCGTTCGCCTCGGTCGTTATGGAGATCCCGTGCATGTAGCGGTATCCGATGAACTCAGGCTCGCCCGAGGGGCCGCTGCGATACACGGTGTCGACGGAGAAGCTGGTGGTTCTCAGGTCATCCATGTCGAACCCGGCATCCCCTATGGACTTCCTGAGGGACGTGAGGGCCTCTGCCGAAGCGCCCACGGCCTCCGAGTAGTCACCGACGGTACCGGTGATCTCCCCGTTAACGACCGCCGCATCGGGTTCGGCGTGACTGATGCCCGTGCCCACAACTGTAATGGTCTTGTCCATGCCCACCACATCCTCCGATAACATTTAAGACTGCTTGACATAGATTAGCAGTTCACTCGGTATCGGTTTTTCATATGGACGGAGAACGCATCAAGTCAGACAAGGTCCGGATCGGGGACATAGGCGAGAGGCAACTCATAGAGGATTTCAGGAGCTTCATTCGTCAGGAGGGGATGCTCGGCCCCGGGGATGACGCCGCGATCGTCGGGGACGGTACAGTCGTCTCCACCGACATCGTCTCCTTCGACCGCCACTTCCCGGCAGGGATGACCTATGAGCAGTTCGGATGGTACGCCGCAGCGGTCAACTTCAGCGACCTTGCGGCCATGGGGGCGAGACCCACCGGGTTCCTGGCCGCACTGGCCCTCCCTCCCGAACTCGAGACGCAGGCCGCCTACGACATAATGAGCGGCATAGACCAGTGCTGCGAGTACTGCGGCACCGGGATCGTCGGCGGCGACACGAAACCCGGACCTGGGATCGTCGCCGGGACCGCCCTCGGCACGATGGACGGCAGACATCCCATGACGCGCTCCGGGGCCAGACCCGAAGATGTCGTCGCGGTCACTGGTCCTCTAGGAGCACCTGCGGCGGCGTTCATCTCCCTGGACCTCGGTATCGACGCCCCTGAGGCGAGGGAATGCCTCTACGTCCCCATACCCAGGGTCGATGCTGGGATCGCCATGGCCGGCACCGGGGCGGTGACATCCTGCATGGACCTCTCCGACGGACTCGGGACCGCCCTGAACACCCTCTGCGCATCATCCCATGTAGGGATCGACGTGGATCTGGACTTCATCCCGCGCGGACCGTACGTGGACGAGATGGCCGAGGCGTCCCGGAAGCCCGTGAAGGACCTGCTCCTCGGATGGGGCGGGGAGTACGAGCTGCTCTTCACAGCGGACAGGGATCGCCTGGACAAGCTGTACGATGCCGAGGTGGAATTCTCGATAATAGGCATGGTCAACGATTCGGACCATCCGGAGCTGGTTGAGAACGGGAAGAGGACGGTGATACCGTATGGCGAATACCGACCGCATCGAATCCAGACACTACACCCGCGACGGCGATACGTTCGTATGCGGGCTCTGCCCCCATGGCTGCAGACTCAGGCCCGGGCAGTACGGCAGATGCGGATCGAGGAGGGCTGACGAGGACATGCTGGTGGCCTACTCCTACGGCAAGGTATCGTCCATGTGCGTGGACCCTGTGGAGAAGAAACCGCTGTACCACTACAGGCCTCACACGAAGTGCTTCTCGGTCGGCGGGATCGGATGCAACCTCAGATGCAGGAACTGTCAGAACTACTCCATATCCATGACGTCCCAGATATCCTACGGGAAGAAGCGCACCACGTATGAATCGCCCGAGGAGCTCGCGGAGATGTGCAGACGCGAGGGTCAGGACACCATAGCGTTCACCTACAACGAACCGGGGATATGGTTCGAGTACATCATGGACGTCATGCAGGCCGACCCCGACCTGAACCTTATCCTGGTGACCAACGGATTCATCAACGAGGCTCCACTGAGGGAGCTGTGCCGGGTGACGGATGCGTTCAACGTGGACGTGAAGGGATTCACGGAGGAGTTCTACAGGACCGTGTGCGACGGGCATCTGTCGGATGTCCTCAGGTCGGCGGAGGTGATCCGCGAGGAGGGCGTCCATCTCGAGCTCACATACCTCGTCATCCCCGGATACAACGATTCCGAGGACGAGGTGGAGGGATTCTGCTCATGGGTCCTCAACAGGCTGGGTCCGGACGTCCCCATACATTTCACCAGGTTCCATCCGGACTTCGAGATGATGGATGTGCCCATGACCCCCGTGGAAACCGTGATGAGATGCAGGGAGCTGGGCCTCGAGAAGGGCCTGCATTACGTATACGTCGGCAACGTCCTGACGGAGGATGCGGACAACACCTACTGCCCCGACTGCGGAAGCATCCTCATCAAGCGCCTCGGGTACCTCGTCGACATCGTCGGACTGAACTTCGACAGATGCGCATCCTGCGGCCGCCCCATCAACATCGTCCTCCGATGACCGTGGGCAGGGGGCTCCCCAGCACGGTCACCAACATGAGAGCGACCGTCAGCGGGAGGATGAACGGCACCATTGGGGTGACCCTGACCTCTACGACACCCGCCTCGGACAGCGCATCCAGCACCTTCTCCCTCCTGTCATACGAATGGCAGGGCACCAGCGCACCGTCGCGGATCTCCTCCGCAGGCCACACGAACGCGCCCCTCGCCTCCTCGACCGACATGCGGTACGTGGTGAGCACACGCCCGGCAGTGTCGCCCCGGCGGAGGTTCCTGATCAGGATCGCCAGACATGACAGTATGGAGATCACCAGGCCCAGGACCAGCACGGAGACGGCGGGGTTCACGAGGTAGGAGATCGGAGGCTCCGGCACCCACATCAGGGGGATCCCCTCGACGACGGGATACACGGGGAAGACCAGAGCGACGGTCATCAGGAACTTCGCATCCGCCCCTCCCGGGATCAGACCCACAAGATACATCCCGTGGAACAGGAGGAACATCGCCGCTGACACGGCGACAGACGTCGCGAACACATCGCCCTGATCCGCGACCGCTGGAACCACCGATGCCGTCACACCGACGGCTGCCGCGACCGCGGCCCTCCATCCGACGATCCTCTCCGAGAGCATGCAGATCAGGAGGATGAGGGAGCCCGCGACCGATGTCGCCCCTGTGACGGCCGAACGCAGGACGATGCCGGCAGACCCCATCACCAACCAGTGGATGTCGGACACCTCGCGGCTGCGGATATCGCACAACGAGGCATGCATCGCCACGAGCATAGGGATCATGATCCATGAGACGGCGACCGGGTCCATGACATGACGAGCGATGGACGGTTCTTAACCCCTCGTCGGTGTCGGCATATGGCGGGATGTGCGGCACGTTGTGGAAGGTTCGTCGGTTTCCACACACATGTTCTTATACTGCGTGAAAATGTGAAAGTATGAACGCTAGCAGGGCGACGCTTCTGATGCTCGTCGCAATCCTGATCGCGGCGATGGTCGCGGTCCCGGCCACATCCCAGTCAGCGGAAGCAGCCACAGCGGATGACGTGCTGATCAACGTCGACGGCGGGAGCGGGTCCATCGACATATCGATGGAGAGCGGATCCACGAAGACGGTGACCCTGTACGTCACCAACCTCTCCAGCAGCTACCTCAGCCTCGATGTGCCCTCCGCCGAAAGCGATGTCGTCGACGTCTCATCCAAGATATCGGTCGGCGGAACGGAATCCAACATCATCTACCCCGCCGGGGACTCGGAAGGCAGGCACATCGCCGTCGTCACCCTGACCCTGAACGTGGACAATCTCGCCGACACGCAATCGTTCTCCGGCAAGATCCGGATGACATTCACGGACCTGGGACTCCCCCCCGGAGGATAACGTGTTCACCGAATCAGTCCCGTTCACGGTGAACATCAACTCTGTCTACACCTCCGAGGGCTCGTACAACCAGTTCTTCGGACTGTTCCCCAACACGCTCCCGGACCCGTTCGACGAGCCGTGGTTCACCGCCCTGGTCACACTCATCCTCTGGATAGTGTTCTCCATCATCGTCTGCGAGCTAATCATCCCCCAGCTGACCAAGCTTGTGGGCTCCAGGAAGACCCCCGAGGAGAAGAGGAAGCTCACGAGCACCCTGACGAAGACCATCACGGTGCTCATGCTCGTGGTCGCGGTCAACGAATGCCTCAACATCGCCGGCGCGAACGCGGAAATCATGAGCCAGGTGTCCACATGGTCGCTGGTCCTCTACGTCATTATCGGAGCGGTGCTCTCATGGCAGGTCTATGTGTTCATCGTCACCGCGATCATCAACGGACTGGACGAGGCCATAGACGTGGACGGAATAGATTCGTCGCTCATCCCCCTGTTCAAGATGATCGGCAAACTGATCATCTGCGTCGCGGCGGTCACGATCATCCTGGCGGCGTTCGGCGTGGACCTGGCAGGGATCATGGTGAGCGCAGGGGTCATCACACTGGGAATCACCTTCGGAGCCCAGGAGATCATCAGCCAGTTCTTCTCCGGCATCGTTCTGCTCGCCACCAGGCCGTTCAAGAAGGGGGACTACATCAGCCTCAACGGGACCACGTACATCGTGCACAAGGTGCGCATCATGTACACCGAGTTCGAGAACTGGGACAGGGACCAGATCATCACCATGCCCAACAACTCCGTCTCGTCGGCGACGATGATCAACTACACCAAGAGCGACCCCAGGACCAGGATCTTCATCTACGTGTCCGTGGCCTACGACGCCGACCTCACCCTCGCCAAGGAGCTGATGATCGAGGCCGCGAAGATGCACCCCCACGTCATCAAGGACAATAGCTGCGTCCCGCCTAACACCAGGCTCACGAACTTCCTGGACTCCGGCATCGAGTACAGGCTCGCCTGCTACGTGGACGACTACGACCTCAGCGCCCACTACGCGGGACAGATCAGGGAGATCATCTACAAGCTGTTCAAGGACAACAACGTGGAGATCCCGTACAACAGGCTGCAGATCGACGTCCTGAGCAACTGCGACGGGAAGAAGAGGCCCGACGACACCACCCCGGACGACTGACCCTCATTCTGCGGAATCCGCAGAACCCCCAAACCATTTACCCCATTTTCCATATTGACGCTGTGGAATCCGTCCAAATGACCACGGATTCCTACAATTTATATAATATCAAAGAATCCAGCACGCATAGCCGAAAGGATGCGGGGGTTTTAAGATAGACAACCTTGACAAGAGGATTATCGAGATAATGAAGAAGGATTCCAGATGCCCCTTTGTCGAGATAGCCAATCAGCTTGGGGTCTCCGAGGGCACGGTGCGCAGCAGGGTGCACAGGATGACCGAGGAGGGCATAATCCGCGGATTCACCATCAAGACCAGCTCGCGCAACGTCAAGGCCCTGGTGGAGATACGCATCGACGTGAACACGGACACCCAGGAGATCGCCAAGGAGCTCGCCAGCTATGACGGCGTGACGGAGGTGTTCGAGGTCACGGGCGACCAGGACATCATCGCCATCGTGGACGTGGAATCATCCCAGCATCTCAACGACATCATCGAAAGGGTGAGACGCTACGACAACATCCTCAGCACCAGGACCCGCCTCATCCTCAAGGAGCATTTCGGGGAGGCATGACATGTTCGCAGGCACAGGCACAGCACTCATCACCCCGTTCACCAAGGACGGGCAGATCGACGAGGAGTCTCTGAGGAGGCTCGTCAACTTCCAAGAGGACAACGGCGTGAACACGCTCGTCCCGTGCGGCTCCACAGGAGAGTCCGCCATGCTGTCCCATGAGGAGCACCTCAGGGTGATCAGCATCGTCATCGACGAGGCCAAGAAGGCGAAGGTCCTGGCCGGTGCGGGCAGCAACTGCACGACAGAGGCGGTGGAGCTCAGCAAGAGGGCCAAGGACCTGGGCGCCGACGGCATCCTGTCCATCTCACCCTACTACGTCAAGCCCACGCAGGAGGGCATCTACCAGCACTACAAGGCCATCGAGTCGGCGATAGACATCCCGATCATCGTCTACAACATCCCCGGCAGGACCGGATCCAACATCACGGTGGACACCCTGCTCAGGATGGCCGAGCTCCCCGGGATCGTCGGCGTGAAGGAGGCCAGCGGCAACATGTCCCAGATCCAGAACATCATCGCCAGGAGACCCAAGGGATTCGAGGTCCTCTCAGGTGACGACAGCATCACCCTGGCGCTGATGAGCATGGGTGCCGACGGGGTCATCTCCGTGACGTCCAACTGCTGCCCCGGGCTGGTGTCCGAGATGGTGCACAACGCCCAGTCCGACAAGTTCGAGATCGCGAAGTCGATCCACAACAAGCTCCTTCCGATGTTCGGAGCCCTTTTCTGCGAGTCCAATCCCATCCCGATCAAGTACGTGATGGGAATCATGGGATACGGCAACGGCTGCCCCAGGCTCCCGCTGACCCCCCTGTCAGACAACGGCAAGGCCGTTCTGGACCCCATCCTCAGGGACCTGGGGATAGCATGAGGCTCCCGAGGAGCCCATGTGACGACGGGCGGGAAACCGCCCCCATCTTTTTTTCCGCCGGCGACGCTCCCAGCGGAGCCGACACCAGAGAGGTGTTCGATCAATGATCACAGTGATGAAGTTCGGGGGCACCAGCGTCGGTAGCGCCGAGGCCCTGAACAGAGTGGCAAACATCATCGCGAACAAGGACGGCGAGAAGGTCGTCGTTGTCTCCGCGATGTCCGGAATTACGAACTACCTGGTCAGCATCGTCGAGAATCCGCTGACCGACGTGGACGGCGTCCTGGAGCAGTTCTCCCAGAAGCACCTGATGACCGCCGCGCAGCTCCTGGAAGGCGAGGCGATGGACGAGTTCAGGACCGAGTTCGACTCCAGGATGCAGGGGCTCAGGGAGGCCATTGAGGCCGACAGGGACGACCCATTCTATGGGGACGCGGTCGTCTCCCAGGGTGAGAGGTTCTCGTCCCTCATCCTCGCATGCCTGCTCAGGTCCATGGGACACAAGTCCGTCGCCCTGACATCTGAGGACGCGGGCATCGTCGCGGTCGGACAGCCCATGTCCGGATCCGCGGATCTGCTCAACACAGCGACCGGCATGACGATGAAGGTCAAACCCCTGCTCTCCATGGGGATCATCCCCATCATCACCGGATTCTACGGCGTGAACAGCCAGAAGAGGCCCCTGACGTTCGGAAGGGGCGGGTCCGACTACTCAGCGGCGGTCGTCGCCAACGCGATGGACGCTGACCTGCTGGAGATCTGGACCGACGTCGACGGGTTCATGTCCGCCGACCCCAGGATCGTGGAGGGCGCCGTGAAGATCGACGAGATGAACTTCGGGGAGGCCGCCGAGCTCGCGTACTTCGGAGCCAAGGTCCTGCACCCCAGGACCATCGAGCCCGTCAGGCTGAAGCACATCCCCCTGAAGGTAAAGAACTCGTTCAGGCCCGAGGAACCCGGTACGCTGATCCACCACCTCAGGAGGTCCAGCGACAAGCTCCTCAAGAGCGTCGCCGCGAAGACGGACCTGTCCATCATCACCATCAGCTCCGCCGAGATCGCCTACAGGCCCGCCATGGTCGCCAGGATCATTGAGAAGATCGCGGACATCAACGTCATAATCTATTCCATATCCACGTCGCTCTCCACCGTCGCGTTCCTCGTGCACAACAACGATGTGAAGATGACCCTCAGACAGCTCAACGGACTGAGCGGAGGGGACATCGAGAGGATAGATGTCAAGAACAACGTCGCCCTCATATGCGCTGTCGGGGACAACCTCCTCGACAAGTGCGGCGTGTCCGGCGACATCTTCTCCGCCGTCAAGGAGGCGGAGGCGAACGTGGAGATGATATCCGAGGGAGCATCGGACGTCGTCGTCCCCATGAGCAAGGTCGTGGACGTCGTGAGGACGCTGCACAACAAGTACATCGGAGTGGTCCAATGATGAGGGAATTCGAGGGGAAGGACGGCGTCATGATGATCGGCGGGAAATCCGCCGTGGAGATCGCGGACGAGTTCGGAACCCCCGTATACGTGACTGACGAGCAGAGGCTGAGGGAGAACTACAGGCGCATCTACGGCGCGTTCTCGAGGTACATGGACACCAAGATCCACTACGCCGCCAAGGCCAACACCAACCTGGCGATCCTGAAGGTGCTGGAGCAGGAGGGGTCCGGGATCGACGCCGTGTCCATCGGCGAGGTCATGAGCTGCCTCA